>NZ_JBNHHB010000280.1:0-5712 GCF_059091905.1 Arthrobacter sp. Dra40 | reverse complement strand
CGCGCCCGGCGCCTGGTACACGCCGTCGAGGGTGAGGAACATGTTGGCCACGATGATGCCCATCGGTCATCCCTCCTCCGGCGCTGGGCGGCTGCCCGACGCGCCGCCTCCATCCTGCTCGCGCCGCCGCAGGGTTGTCCAGCCCCCGAAACAGTGCGGTGGAGGCGGTGCCACGGTTAACCGGCTCAATCCCTTCCATTGGTACCGTGGCGAAAGCGGCCCTGCTGCACCAGGTTTTGTGGTGCCTTGCCGACTGCGACAGCCGCCAACTGCTCCTTGAGGAGGCGGACGATCCGTGGTTCGAACGCCGTGGTGTCGCCGCCCAGGTGCGGAGTGATCAACGCGTTGGCGGCCCGCCACAACGGGTGGTCCGGTGGCAGCGGTTCGGGATCGGTGACATCCAGCGCGCAGCTCAACCGGCCGGAGACAACTTCGGCCGTCAAGGCCTCCGTATCCACCACCGCCCCGCGCGCAACGTTGACCACCAGCGCACCGTCCGGAAGGGCTGCCAGTATCGCGGTATCGATCAGTCTGTGGGTTGCGTCGGTCAGCGGTGTAATGACGATGAGCACCTCGTGGGACGCGGCAAGCTCCTGCAGCTCCCCCGTGCCGTGGATGTGGCCCTCGCTGTCGTCGCGGGCGTGGGTGCCGACGCGGGTCAGCTGCACCTCAAAAGGGTCCAGGCGGCGGGCGATTTCCCGGCCGATGCCGCCCACACCGAGCAGCAGGACCTTCCGGTCCGCCAGGGAGAGCCGGCGCTCATGGCGCCACCGTGCCTCGGGCTGGTCCCGGGCGGCGATGTCGATTCCGCGCAGCGAAGCGAGCACCAGGCCGACAGCGAGTTCGGCGGTCGAGGCGGCATGCACGCCGGCGGCGCTGGCGATCGCGACGTCCGGACCGACCGCGGCAGCGATGCCGTCGACGCCGGTGGTCTGGGTCTGCACCAGCTTCAGGTTTTTCAGCCTGGCCAGCTGCGGGAGGGCGGCTGCCGAGTCGGGATAGGGCAGCACGACGACGTCGATCTGATCCAGCTGCGCCCCGTCCGGTTCGCCGTCGAAATCCCATGCGACGGCCTTGATTCCGGCCGGAAGCGGTCCCAGCGCAGACAGCAAATCCCGGTCAGGGATGGCAACAGTCCAGTCAGCGTCCGGTGGGGCGGTCGGTTGGGTGCTCATGGAGCCATCCTGCCAGAGCCTGGGAAGTCAGGCAGGAGGCGGCCCCTCAGCCCTTGAAGACCGGCTTGCGCTTCTCCTGGAAGGCCTTGAAGCCTTCGGCGTAGTCGTCGCTCTTGCACAGCCGGCCCTGAGCGGCGTTCTCCTCTTCGGTGGCCAGCCACAGGCCCAGCCGCTGGTCGCGGATGTTGGCCACCAGTTCCTTGGAGGCCCGGAACGCGCCGGTGGCGCCCTGGGCGACCTTGTTGACGATGCCGCGGGTGGTTTCCAGCAGTTCGTCCGCGGGCATGGCGCGGCTGAACAGGCCGGCCTTCACTGCTTCCTCGCCGCTCATCAGTTCGGCGGTGTAGATCAGGTCCAGGGTGCGGTGTGCGCCGAGCCGCTCGGTGAACAGCCAGTGCCCGCCCGAGTCCAACGTGGCCCCCAGATTGGCGAACGGGGAACCGATCTTCGCCGAATCGGCAACATACACCACGTCCGTGGCGATCAGCAGGCCAAGCCCGACGCCGAGCGCCGCGCCTTGCGCTGCGGCGAAGGTGGGGGCGGGGAACTCTGCCATCTTCCGCAGCACCGGGGTGACGACGCCGGAGAGGTAGCCGTAGGCATCGTCGGTGGCAGGATCCACCTGGGAGATATCGCGGCCGGCGCAGAACCCGCGGCCCTCGCCGCGGAGCAGCAGCGCACGGACTCCGGCGGCAGCAGCGTCGTCATACGCCTTGCCCAGATCGTTGACTGCCTGCTCATCCAGCGCATTCATCTTGCCCGGTGCGTTGAGCACCACTTCGGCAACATTGTCTTCGATGGACAGTTCGATCATGCTCATGCGTCAATTCTCCTGGTGTGCGCCGGGTTGTCGAAGAGAGACCGCGGGTGCCGGACAGAGGGCCCGGCCCCCGCGGTGTTGCTACGCGTCGTAGTCGACGGTGATTTCGTCGCCGGTGGGGTGGGTCTGGCAGGTGAGGACGTAGCCGCGCTCGATCTCGTCCGGTTCCAGCGCGTAGTTCTCCTCCATGGTGAACGTGCCGGACACCACCTTGGCGCGGCAGGTGCCGCAGACGCCGCCGGCGCAGGCGAACGGGACGTCGGGGCGGACCCGCAGTGCCGCGTTGAGCACCGACTCGCGGGCATGTTTGGGCGAGGCGACCTTGCCGGAGAGCCCGTCGAGCGTGAAGTTGATTTCGTAGTTGTCCGCGCTGGGATCGACCTGCACCGGGCGGCCGATATTGCCCTGCGGCTTGGTCGGCTCGCCGGTGGAGAACAACTCGTAGCGGATCTTGTCGGCAGTCACGCCGCGTTCGGCCAAGGTGTCGCGGCAGAGCTGCACCAGTTCGAACGGGCCGCAGAGGAACCACTCGTCGACATCATCGGTGCGGAGCACGTTGTCGAACAGGCTCGTCAGCTTGTCGGCGTCGATCCTGCCCGACAGTAGCGGCGAAATGCGCTGTTCGCGGGAGAGCACGTGGTGCAGCGCGAAGCGGGTGGGGTACTTGTCCTTCAAGTCGGCCAGCTCCTCCACGAACATCACGTCCATGGCGGCCTTGTTCGCGTAGACCAAATCGAACCGGACGTTGTTGTTGGCGGCCAGCACGGTCCGGGCAATCGAGATCACCGGCGTGATACCGGACCCGGCGGCGAACGCCACGAAAGTAACCTCGGCGTCGGTATTGATCTGTTCCGGGTGGTTGATCTCAGTCATCTGGTGCTTCGAGATGAACGCGCCGGTGGGGCTCATCACGTCCAGGATGTCTCCGGGCTTGAGGCTGTCATTGGCCCAGTTCGAGAACAGGCCGCCGAGATCGCGCTTGATGGCCACCCGGATTTCGCCCGGCTTCGGCTCGGCGCAAATGGAATAGCTGCGGCGGATCTCCTGGCCCTCCAGCGTGGTGCGCAAGGCAACGTATTGGCCCGGCACGTAGTCGTACTGGCCGTGCAGTTCCTCCGGCACCTCGAACGTGACTTCCACGGCTTCGTCGGTCAGCTTGCGGACCTCGGCGACGGACAGCGGGTGGAAGGTGGCACGGCGCTTGGCCGCCGGGGCCTCCGTGGTGGAAGTAGTCATCTAGAGCACCTTGAAGTAGTCGAAGGGTTCATGGCAGTCATTGCACTGGTACAGCGCCTTGCAGGACGTGGAGCCATAGCGGGACAGCTCGCGGGTATTGAGCGAATCGCAGCGCGGGCACTTAACGCTCAGGCCCAGCTTGACCGGTCCGGTGCGGACCGGCGCCAAGCCCGACGGCGGGGCGATGCCGTACTCGTTCAGCTTCGCCTTGCCCTCGGCAGTCATCCAGTCCGTGGTCCAGGCTGGCGCCAGCACCAGCCTTACCCGCACGTCCGTGTATCCCTCGGACGCCAGCGCGGACGTGATGTCGTCGCGGATGGCGTCCATCGCGGGGCAGCCGGAGTACGTCGGGGTAATGGTTACCTCGACCGCCGGCCGGCCGCCGTCGTCCGTATCATCCAGGCCGGACTCCTCCAGCACTGACACCGACCGCAGGATTCCGAGGTCCTCGATGCTCAGCACCGGGATTTCCGGGTCGCAGACAGTAGCTGCGACGTCCCAGACGCGGGCCGCCTCGGTTTCTGCCGGTCGTTGCGCGGTATTGGTGGACATGAATAGCTCCGATGCTCCGAAAGGCCGCCCTGTTACCAGGTGGCGCCGGGGTGTTCGCGGGCCAGAACCTGCATCTCGGCGAGCAGGTAGCCCAGGTATTCGCTGTGCTTGAGTCGGGACTTGTGCGTCATCGCGGGCTGGACGTCCGGAACCTGAAGCGTCGCCTCGTCGAAAACTTCTGCGATGTAGGCGTCAAAGCCTGGCCGCAGTTCCGAGGGCCGCACGGCGATGCCGGGCAGGCGGTCGATCAGCTCGTCGTCGTCGAACAATTGCTGTACGTACGGCCAGACCGAGGTGAAGCCGGCGGTGATGCGCCGGTGCGACTCTTCCGTGCCATCACCCAGGCGAAGGGTCCACTGGGTGGCGTGGTCGCGGTGGTAATCCACTTCCTTCAGTGCCTTGGCCGCAATGGCTGCCAACGTTTCATCCCGGGAGTCCACCAGCCGCGAGTAAAGTTCGTGCTGGTAGGTGGCGATGAGCAGCTGGCGGGCAATGGTCTTGCCGAAGTCGCCGTTGGGCTGTTCGACCAGATAGCTCGAGCGGAACTCGTCCTCGCCGCGCCAGTACGCCAGGTCGTCCTCGGTCTTGTCCCAAGCGGATCCGGCGTACGTGAGGATCGAGCGGGCGTGGCCGATCTGGTCCAGCGCGATGTTGCCCAGCGCCACGTCCTCTTCCAGCTCCGGCGCACGCGAAATCCACCAGCCCAGCCGCTGGGCCAGAATCAGGGCGTCATCGCCCAGGCGCAGCGCGTACTCGGCGATGTCCACCGTGGCCTTGGAGCCGTCGGTCACCTGCTGGGCAATATCTTCCGGCCGCAGGGCATTGCCCGGCGTGATCCGGGTAGCGCTTTCGCCGCTCACAGGTGCTTCACCCCTTCGCTTTTGGTGTAGTAGGTGGCGTGGCGGTAGTCCTTGCCCTTGGGGGACTCAAAGAATTCGTCCTTGGCATCCGGGTCGCTGGCCACAATCGCCGACGCCGGCACCACCCAAAGCGAGACGCCTTCGTTGCGCCGGGTGTACAAATCCCGGGCGTTGCGCACGGCCATCTCGGCGTCCGGGGCGTGCAGCGAGCCTGCGTGCACGTGGGAGAGCCCTCGGGACGAACGGACGAAAACTTCCCACAGCGGCCAAGGCCGCTTGTCCGACAATGCCGGATTTTCCTCGGGTGCCGGCTTAACGGGCCGGGACATTGCGGTCTGGTCTCCTGTTGCCACTTAGGCCACCTGTGCTTTCTGTGCCTTCTTGGCCGCGTAGGCCGCTGCTGCTTCGCGCACCCAGGCGCCGTTCTCATGTGCCTCGCGCCGCCGTTCCATCCGCTGTGAGTTGCAGGGGCCGCGGCCGGCGAGGACTTCGTAGAATTCGTCCCAGTTGAGTTCGCCGTGCTCCCACAGGCCGGTTTCCTCGTTGTAACGGATCTCGTCGTCCGGCAGGGTCAGGCCCAGGACCTTGACCTGCTCCTGGATCATCCCGACAAACCGCGAGCGCAGCTCGTCGTTGGAAAAGCGCTTGATGTTCCAGGCCATCGACTGCTGCGAGTTCGGCGAATCGGTATCGGTGGGGCCGAACATCATCAGTGCCGGGGCGTAGAAGCGGTTGACCGCGTCCTGGGCCATCTGCTTCTGCGCGGGGGTGCCGTTGGCCAGTTCCAGCAGGATCTCGAAGCCCTGCCGCTGGTGGAAGGACTCTTCCTTACAGATGCGGACCATCGCGCGGCCGTACGGGCCGTAGGAAGCGCGGCAGAGCGGCACCTGGTTGGCGATAGCGGCGCCGTCGACCAGCCAGCCAATGGCGCCCATGTCCGCCCAGCTGTTCGCCGGGTAGTTAAAGATGGACGAGTACTTGGCCTTGCCCGACATCAGCTGCTCGTTGAGCACGTGGCGCGGGGTGCCCAGCGTCTCCGTGGCGGAGTAGAGGTAGAGCCCGTGGCCGG
>NZ_JBNHHB010000279.1:0-5753 GCF_059091905.1 Arthrobacter sp. Dra40 | reverse complement strand
GTTCGTTCATGCGCGCGCTGCTGGTCTTCCACTGCACCGTGGACGGGTCTTTGCCCGCAATCTCCTCGGCTTCGGCGACAATCGCTTCCCGGGCAGCCAACTCGGCGGCGCGCTGGGCTTCCTGGCCCGCCTTCTCGGCCTTCTGCAGTTCGCTGATGGCGGTGCCCAGTGCCTCGAGTCGGGCCTCGAGCGCCGGCACGTCTCCGACCATGTGCCGCTCGGCCACTTGGGCCTTTAGATGGTCGAGGGTCTTGTGCATGTCAGTGGAGGGAGCCTTGGCTTCCACGCGCTGTTCCAGCAATGCGGCCTGGGCTGCGACGTCGTCGTACTTGCGGACGAAATAAGCCAGCGCCTCGTCCTTGCTGGTGTCCGGGTACTGCCCGACCGGGTGCTCCTGTCCGTCGACCAGCAGGAACACGTGGCCGTCGTCCGTAACCCGCGCCCACTTGGACGCCTCGGACAACGGGGTGGAGGCCACCGCCGGAGCTGGAATGACCTGCTGGGCGGGGCCGGCGGCAGCGATCTTTCCGGGCATCGCCGCGGGTGTCGGCTTGGGGCCGGGAGCGGGCTTCGGGACTGCCGGGCGCACCGGCTCCGGGGCGGCGGTGGGCTCGGCCGGCTCGCCCGCGGCGGCTTCCTCGGCCGACTCAACCGGAGCCGCCTGCTCGCCCGCGGCGGCCTCCTGGACCGGCTCGACCGGAGCGGCCTGCTGGACCGGCTCGACCGGAGCGGCCTGCTGGGCCGGCTCAACCGGCGCGGCGTCCTGAGTCTGCTCGCCTGATCCCGGGTCCGCGACCTGTTCGACCGCAGTCAGTTCGGCTTCGGTGGTCCGGGCTGTTTCGTCGGATTGTTGACTAGGTGTCACCGCTAGAACTCTCTCGCTTGTCTCTGATGCCGCAGTCTTCGGCAGCACCATCGTGGTGTCGTGTGCTCACTCGAGGGTGAACGACTTTATCGTTACCGGTATCTTAGGCGGGCCGTCCTGGCTGTCGGCATCCTGGACACCGCCGGCCGCGATCTGTTCGACCACGTCCAGCCCTTCGGTAACCTTACCCATAATCGTGTAGCCGCCGGTATCCTGCGGGATCGTGGAATCCTTCCACGCAATGAAGAATTGCGTGCCGTTGCTGTAGGTATCCGCGCCCCTGGCGACCGCAATAGTGCCCGCAGGATAGACGCCGTCGCCGGGAGTGTTCTCCACCGGGCCCCACTGGTATTCGGGATCACCGGCGCCGGCCCCGTCCACCGATCCGCATTGCAGCACGCCCATACTGGGCGCGGTGGTCAGCCGGTGGCAGGTCTTGCCCTCAAAGAACCCGTCCCGGGCCAAAGTGCTGAACACCGCCGCGGCCTGGGGCGCGGCGGTGCCGTCCAGTTCCACGCCAATGTCGCCCTCGTTTGTGGCGATCAGTCCGCTGAACACCTTGCCCTTGGCGAGTTCAGGGGAGGGGATATGGGCTGCATTGGCGGAGGACGACGGCGAGGGAATGGCTTCGGGGTCGGCGAGGCCCTGGCGGACCTGTTCCATCTCGGACGCAGTGGGATTCGCCGCGAACACGGTCAGCTGAACCGCAACGCCCCCGGCCAGCAGGGCTGCGATGGCGGCACCGCCGATAATGTTGTCCCGCTTGCGCCGCGCCGCCTGCTGCCGGCGCAGTTCGCCCTTGGCTTCCATCCGCGCAATGCGGCGCCGGGTTTCACGATCCTGACGGCTCCGTACCAATGCTTCTCCTGGTCTTTCGATGAACGGCACCGCCGACCGGCGGGCAGTCTCTGCAGTGCGGTTTGGTTCCGCTGCTGTGGCAGGCCTTAAACTGGTTCAGCAGCCAGTTTAGCGATCCAGTGCCGCTGCACTGCCGCCGGCTCCGACCCACCGCCTTTGATTACCCCCTCATGTACTAGGAGATACGTCCGTATGGCACGCAAGGCCTCCCTGTCAGGCTTCCCGGAATGGCTTCCGCAGGAAAGGCTTGTGGAGCTGCATGTACTGGATTCGCTGCGCCGGACTTTTGAGCTGCACGGCTTCTCCTCCATTGAGACCCGCGCCGTCGAAACCGTGGCCCAGCTGCTGCGCAAGGGCGAGATCGACAAGGAGGTCTACGGGCTGCACCGCCTGCAGGCCGAGGAGACCGAGGGCAAGGCCGAAGATAAACTGGCTCTGCACTTCGACCTCACCGTTCCGTTTGCCCGCTACGTGGTGGAGAACGCAGGCCACCTGGCCTTTCCGTTCCGCCGCTACCAGATCCAGAAGGTCTGGCGGGGCGAGCGCCCGCAGGAAGGCCGTGCCCGAGAATTCACCCAGGCCGACATTGACGTGGTCGGCGACGGCGAGCTCCCGTTCCGCTATGACGTGGAGCTGGCGCTGGTCATCGTGGAGGCTCTCAGCGCGCTGCCCATCCCGGAATTCAAGCTGCGCGTGAACAACCGCAAGCTGGCGGAGGGCTTCTACCGCGGCATCGGCCTGGACGATACCGCCGGCGTGCTGCGCAGCATCGACAAGCTGGAGAAGATCGGACCCGAGAAGGTGGCCGCGCTGCTGCAGGAAGAGCTCGGGGCCACCGACGAACAGGCGCAGGCAGCCTTGAAGCTGGCGTCCATCCGCACCGAGGACACGTCCTTCGTCGATCAGGTGCGGGCCCTCGGTGTCCGGCACGAATTGCTTCAGACCGGTCTGGCCGAGCTGGAGGAAGTCATCGGCGAGGCGCACCGGCGCGCTCCGGGGAAGGTGGTGGCCGACCTGAGCATCGCCCGCGGGCTGGACTACTACACCGGCACCGTCTACGAAACCGTCCTGGTGGGCCACGAACAGCTCGGCTCCATCTGCTCCGGCGGCCGCTATGACGCGCTGGCCACCAAGGGCAACCGGACCTTTCCCGGCGTCGGTCTGTCCATCGGTGTGACGCGGCTGGTGATGCGGATCCTGGGCCAGGAATTCGCGACTGCGTCCCGCCAGGTTCCGACGGCGGTGCTGGTGGCCTTGGCCAACGAGGACAGCTGGTCCCAGGCCCAGGATGTGGCCGGCCAGCTGCGTTCGCGCGGCATCAGCGTGGAAGTGGCCGCGAAGGCGGACAAGTTCGGCAAGCAGATTAAGTACGCGGACCGCCGCGGAATCCCGTTCGTCTGGTTCACCTCGGTGGCCGAGGACGGGAGCCTCAGCCACGAAGTGAAGGACATCCGCTCCGGCGACCAGGTTGCCGCCGACCCGGCAGTATGGACCCCGCCGGCCGAGGATCTGGTCCCCGGGATTACCGCTGCCGCCCGCTGACGGCGGGCCGCCGCCCCTGCCGGCGGCCGCGGGGCTCCGTCAGGCGCCTCCGGCTGCTCAGGTTCCGGGGCGGCGGCGGACCGGGGCCAGCGCCGCACGCCCGATCACGCCGGCGCCGAGTACTGCCACCATCATCACCACCGACGCAACCGGCAGCGTGAAGGCCAGCAGCAAACACCCGGCGAGGCCTGCCACGTTGAGCAGTTTCGGCGCGTGCCATGGCCGCTCGTCCAGCGTCAGGGCCGCCGCATTGGTGACGCTGTAGTAGATCAGCACGCCGAAGCTGGAGAAGCCCACCACTGCGAGCACGTCCTGGGTCAGCAGCAGGAAGATTACGACGGCGGCCACCGCCAGTTCCGCGACCCACGGAACCTTAAAGCGGGTGCCCACCCTGGCGAAAATCTGGGGCAGGTCTCCCTCGCGCGCCATGGCCAGGGTGGTCCGGCCGACGCCGGCGATCAACGCCAGCAGGGCGCCCAGACTGGCCAGCGCTGCGGCGATGGCGATCGCCCCGGTGCCTACCCCACCGCCGACTACCTCCATCACAGCCCGTAGCGGGGCCTCTGTCACCGCCAGTGATTCCGGTCCCAGATAGCGCAGCAGGCCCAATCCGATCAGCACGTAGAGCACGAAGGTGATCAGCAGCGCCGAGAAGATGGCCAGCGGAATCAGTTTCCTGGGTTCGCGGATTTCTTCGCCCATCGTGGCGATCCGCGCGTATCCGGCGAAAGCGAAAAAGAACAGCCCCGCCGCCTGCAGGACGCCGTACGGCGAGCCGGTGATCTGCGCAGCCGGAGCGCCGACCGGATCGGCGTCGAACGCCACAACGATCACGAACACCAGCACTGCCGCCACGAACGAGACAATCCACCGGGTCACCCAGGCGGTCCGGGTGATGCCCAGCAGGTTGACAGAGGTCAGCACCACCACCGCGGCCACGGCGGCGGCGGTGGCATACTCCGGGAAGACGTAGAGGCCGAAGGCCAGGGCCATGGCCGCGCAGGAGGCAATTTTGCCCGTGACAAAGCTCCAGCCGGCCAGAAAGCCGGCCCATTCGCCCAGCCGCCGCCGGCCATAGACATAGGTGCCGCCGCTGGTGGGGTAGAGGGTGGCCAACTGGGCCGTCGCGCTGGCATTGCAGTAGGCCACAAAGCCGGCGATGGCCAGCGCCAGCGGCAGCCAGGGGCCGGCTACGGCGGCGGCGGGCGGGAAGACCACGAAAACGCCGGCCCCGATCATGGAACCGACTCCCAGCGTGGTGGCGTCCACTCCGCCCAGCCGGCGTTCCAGGGAAGATTCGCTGCTCACAGATGCCATAGCTCCTTGCGCGGCGCTCCCGACCGGCCGGCCCGCTGGCTTAGCGTGGCCGGAGTTGAGGTCCGGGGCGCTGCCTGATCAACGGTAAACTCGTGTACGTCTCCACTAACCATAGCCGTACCCCGCCGCCGCATCAGGTCAACAGCAGCCGGCGGACAGATGAGCAAATCGTTCTACCGGAAGGACTGTTGTGCTGCGCACACACGACCTCGGCACCCTCAGGGCCGAGCACATCGGACAAACCGTTACCCTCGCCGGCTGGGTAGCCCGCCGCCGGGACCACGGTGGTGTGGCCTTCCTGGATCTGCGCGACTCCTCCGGCGTGGCGCAGGTGGTCGTCCGGGAAGAGGACGTGTTCCACTCACTGCGCAACGAGTATGTGCTGCAGATCAAGGGCACAGTGGAGAAGCGCCCGGAGGGCAATGAAAACCCGGCCCTCGCCACCGGTGAGGTGGAAGTGATCGCCGAGGACGTCGTCGTCCTCAACACTGCCGACCCGCTGCCGTTCCAGGTGGACGAGCATGTGGAGGTGGGCGAGGAAGCCCGCCTCAAGCACCGCTACCTGGACTTGCGCCGACCCGGCCCGTCGAAGGCGCTGCGGCTGCGTTCGGAAGTCAACCGCGTGGCACGCGAACTGCTGCACGGCGACGGATTCGTGGAGATCGAAACCCCCACACTGACCCGTTCGACGCCGGAAGGCGCCCGCGACTTCCTGGTGCCGGCCCGCCTGGCGCCGGGTTCCTGGTACGCGCTGCCGCAGTCCCCCCAGCTGTTCAAGCAGTTACTGCAGGTGGGCGGCTTCGAGAAGTACTACCAGATTGCCCGCTGCTACCGGGACGAGGATTTCCGCGCCGACCGCCAGCCGGAGTTCACCCAACTGGACATCGAGGCCAGCTTCGTGGACCAGGACGACATCATCGCTCTGGGCGAGCGCATTGTGCAGGCGGTATGGCGGTTGATCGGCGTCGAGATCACCACCCCGATCCCGCGCATGACCTACGCCGAGGCAATGGACAAGTATGGCTCCGACAAGCCCGACCTGCGGTTCGGGCTGGAGCTGACCGAGCTGACCGGGTTCTTCAAGGACACCACCTTCCGCGTCTTCCAGGCCCCCTACGTGGGTGCCGTGGTGATGCCCGGCGGCGCCTCGCAGGCCCGCCGCACCCTGGAT
>NZ_JBNHHB010000278.1:0-5756 GCF_059091905.1 Arthrobacter sp. Dra40 | reverse complement strand
TGCTTCGGTGCACGGAAGCAGAGCACTCTCGCCCGGACCCGCTGCGGCCAGAGGCCTGTTCGCTATACGCCACATTGCTCCGGGAAGGGCCGGCTTAGAGCCGCACGCACGGGATGACCGGGGCCAAAGCTCCGCAAACGCGGATGCCTTCTGTTGGGCCGGGAAGCAATGTGGCGTATAGCGTACGGCAGGCGCATGTTTGACGGGCAGAGCCTGCACCTAAGCGAAAGTAGTCCGGGGCCCAGCGTCCCCATCGGTAAACGACCGCCTCGCCACGCGGAAGCGGCTGCTTCCCGGTCATTCCGGGTGCTTCAGACAGCCGGCCTCAAGCCGCCGTCGGACTCTTGCCCCTGGCCCTGCCGAGGAGGAAGGTGGAACACGGCAACCGGCACATCCCCTGTCCCTGAGGAGTGATCAGTGATGACCGATGCGGCCACGTCCCCGGACCAGCCCCTGACCGACCGGCAGGGCCACAAGGTCTACGACAACCAGAACATGCGAACCCTCGGCGCCCGCGGCCCGGCGACCCTGGAGAACTACCAGTTCCTGGAGAAGATGAGCCACTTCGACCGCGAGCGTGTGCCCGAGCGCGTTGTGCATGCCCGCGGCACCACGGCTTTCGGCTACTTCGAGGCCTACGGCACGTGGGGCGACGAGCCCATCGCCACGTTCACCCGAGCCAAACTGTTCCAGGAAGCGGGCAAGCGCACCGACCTCGCCATCCGCTTCTCCACCGTTGCCGGAGGCCGTGATTCCTCCGAGGTGGCCCGAGACCCGCGCGGCTTTGCCGTCAAGTTCTACACCGAGGACGGCAACTGGGACATGGTGGGCAACAACCTGGGCGTGTTCTTCATCCGCGACGCGATCAAGTTCCCCGATTTCATCCACTCCCAGAAGCCGGACCCGGTGAACTTCGAGGCATCGGTGCCGAACCGGGCCATGGACTTCTTCAGCCAGTCGCCCGAATCCATGCACATGGTGATGCTGGTCTTCAGCCCGCGCGGCATCCCGGCGGACTACCGGCACATGCAGGGTTTCGGCGTGAACACCTACAAGTGGGTCAACGCCGCCGGCGAGACCGTGTTAGTCAAGTACCACTGGTCCCCCAAGCAGGGCGTGAAGTCGCTGACCGCAGCGGACGCCGCCAACATCCAGGCGCGGACCCTCGGTTCGCACACCAAGGATTTGTACGACGCCATCGAAGCCGGCAATTTTCCGGAGTGGGAACTGCAGGTCCAGATGATGTCCGACGACGAGCATCCCGAACTCGACTTCGACCCGCTGGACGACACCAAGGTCTGGCCGGAAGAGCAGTTCCCGCCCAAGGCCGTGGGCCGGATGGTGCTGGACCGTACCGCCAAAAATTTCTTCGCCGAGAGCGAGCAGATCGCGTTCGGCACCGGCGTCCTGGTGGACGGCCTGGACTTCTCGGACGACAAGATGCTGGTGGGCCGCACGTTCTCCTACAGCGACACCCAGCGCCACCGGGTGGGCCCGAACTACCTGCAGCTCCCGGTCAACAGCCCCAAGGCGCCGGTGGCCACCAATCAGCGGGACGGCCAGATGATGCACTTTGTGGACACTGCGCCGGGCCAGAACCCGCACGTGAACTACGAGCCGACCATCGCCGGCGGACTGCAGGAAGCGGAGAAGGACTCCGGCTACCACCACGCCATCGGGCCGGAGATCAGCGGCCAACTGACCCGGGAACGGATCGGACGGACCAATGACTACCTACAGGCCGGCCAGCGGTTCCACCTCCAGGACGACTGGGAGCGCGAGGACCTGATCACCAACCTGACGGACGCGTTGTCGCAGTGCGACCGGCCCATCCAGGAGCGCATGCTCTGGCACCTTTATATGATCGCGGACGAACTCGGCGACCGGGTGGGCGACGGCATCGGCATAGCGTTGGATGAGGTGAAAAACCTTGGTCCGTTGTCCAGCCAGAACCTCTCCGACGCCGAGCAGGCGTGGATGGCCAACCTGGGCAAGAACGGACCCCGGGATGTCTCCGGACTGACCATGACCCACTGCGTACCCAACGAGCGCGTCACAGTGAAGCGCTGACGCGCGCAATGGGTAATTATCGAACGGTGAGGCCCGGATAGATTAGTCCGGACCTCACCGTTTCCGTTCGGGGCCTAGCCGGCGATGACTTGGGGTGCGCCGAGCTGTTTGAGGCCGTCGATGCCGAACTCCAGGCCGTAGCCGGACTGCTTGGCGCCGCCGAACGGGATCCGCGGGTCGACGGCGCCGTGCTTGTTGATCCACACGGTGCCGGCCTCGATCCGGGCCGCGACCTCGCGGGCCTTGGCCGGGTCGGAGGACCAGACCGAGGCGCCCAGGCCGACCCTCAGCCCGTTGGCCATTTCCACCGCTTCATCCACGGTGGAGTACTTGATAATCGGCAGGGCCGGGCCGAACTGTTCCTCGGCCACCAGCGGGTTGTCGTTGTCGATGTCGGCGACCAGGGTGGTCGGGTAGAAGTAGCCTGGCTGGTCCGTCTCCGGTTCGCCACCGAGCAGCACGCGTGCACCGGAGTCCTTGGCCGCCTGCACCAGCTTGGAGACGATGTCGAACTGGGCCTTGTTCTGCAGCGGGCCCAGCACGTTGTTCTCGTCCAGCCCGACGCCCATCGGCATCTGCTCGGCGACCTCGGTGAGCGCTGCGCACACGTCGTCGTAAATGTCCTCGTGCACGTACAGCCGCTTCAGCGCGGCACAGGTCTGGCCGGTGTTGATGAACGCGCCCCAGAACAAATCCTGCGCGGCGGCCTTCGGGTCGGTGTCCGGCAGCACGATGCCCGCGTCGTTACCGCCCAGTTCCAGGGTCAGGCGCTTCACCGTGTCCGCGGAAGAGCGGATGATCGCCTTGCCGGTGGTGGTGGAACCGGTGAACATGACCTTGTCGATGCCCTCATGCGCGGCCAAGGCCTCGCCCACATCCCGGCCGCCCGGAACCACGTGCAGCACGTCCGCCGGCAGCACGGTGTTGAGCACCTCTGCCAGCGCCAGCACGGACAGCGGCGTGTACTCGGAGGGCTTCATCACCACGGTGTTGCCCATCCGCAGTGCCGGGGCCAGCTGCCAGATGCTGATCATCATCGGCCAGTTCCACGGCCCGATCGCGCCCACCACGCCCAGCGGCCGGTAGTGCAGTTGGGCATGGTTGCCGTCTTCCTCCACCAGCACCTCCGGCTCCAGCTCGAACACTGCAGTGGCCCGCAGCCAGGCCGCGCAGGCGCCGACCTCGAACCGGGCGTTCGGGCCGTTGAGCGGCTTGCCCTGCTCCCGCGAGAGTAGCTCGGCGAGGGCCTCCGCGTTGGCTTCCACCGCGTCCGCCGCCCGGTTCAGGTACTCGCTGCGGCCGGCATGGCCGCGCCCGGCCCATTCCGGCTGGGCCCGGCGGGCGGACTCGACGGCGGCGTCCAGCTCGGCAACACCGGGCTCGGCGACCCGGCCGACCAGCTCACCGGTGGCCGGATCCATAATGTCCCGCCCTCCCTCGGACGGCTGGATCGCGGCAAGCAACTCCGCCGCCGAAGCGAACGTGCCTTGGTTAGTGGTCTGAGTTGTCATGTTTTTCCCTTTCCGTCAGTACGATGTCTCCAGCTTGCCCTGAGCCAGGCGCGGCTTCATAGACTGTGCGTGCCGAACACTTGTCGCTGAGCGCACAGCTGCCGACGGGGACGCTGGGCCTCGGCGGCTCCTCTACCCTCGCCAAGCCGTGGCATGAGCGGTAGCGTCTGAGCATGCGAGTCGCCGTAGTCGGAGCCAGCGGAAATGTCGGAACGGCTGTGCTGCGCCGGTTGCATGCGGCGCAGGGCGAACGGGCCGATGAGTTGGAAGTAGTCGGGATTGCCCGGCGACTGCCGGATGCCACCATAGAACCGTACGAGGGCGTCAGCTGGGTTTCGTTGGACGTCGCCGCCAGGGACGCCAGGGAAAGGCTCACGCAGGCTTTCAAGGGGTGCGACGTCGTCGTCCATTTGGCTTGGCTCCTTCAGCCGAACCACGATGAAGAGCAGATGCGACGGGTAAACGTGGACGGCACCGCGAACGTGCTGGCCGCTGCCACGAGCGCCGGTGTTGAGCATGTGGTCTGCGCCTCGTCAGTCGGGGCCTACAGTCCTGGTCCGAAGGATTCCCGGGTTGGCGAAGACTGGCCGGCACGCGGCATCGCCAGCTCGCACTATAGCCGGTTCAAAGGCCAGCAGGAGGCGCTGCTGGACAAGTTTGCCGACGATCACCCGGAAATCAAGGTGGCCCGGCTGCGGCCCGGCCTGATATTCCAGGCAGAGGCAGGCAGCCAGATCGGCCGCTACTTCGTGGGGCGGGTAATCCCCAAGTTTTTCGTCGACCGACTGCGGCTGCCGCTGATTCCGTTCCCGGAGGAATTTGTCTTCCAGGCGCTGCACGCGAATGACGTGGCGGACGCCTACTGGCGGGTGATTGACCAAGGCGCGAGGGGTGCCTTCAATGTGGCTGCCGAACCGGTGATTACTCCCGGACTCGTCGCTTCCCTGTTCGGGGCCCGGCGGTGGTTGCCTGTCCCCGTGCTATTGGTTCGGCTGCTGGTGGGAGCCGCGTGGTCGGTCCGGTTGCTGGCCACCGACCCTGGATGGGTGGACATGGCGCGCGCAGCTCCAGTGATGGATACCAACCGGGCCAGAACGGAACTTGGCTGGGCGCCGCGGGTTGATTCGCTGTCGGCAATCCGGGAAGTTCTAGCCGGAATGGGTCGGGCCAGAGGGGTGCAGGAGTCGCCTGCCATGCGCCCGCGCAGCCGCTGGCCGAGTGCGAACCGGCGGACCGACGCGTAGGCTTGCCCCACGGGCAAGCCGCGCCAACAGCGCAGCCGCCCGGTCCGTTCCACAGAACGACCCGCTTGAGAAGGAGGACGCGATGGATACCAGCGAGAATCCCCGCCCGGAGCATCCGGACGATCTGCAAGACACAACCTCGGACCAGCCCGCAGGCTTGGACGACATTGACGATAAGGAAGTCAACGAGGCCAGCATTCCTGTCCACGGCGACGAAAAGCTTGCCGAAGACCTGGCCAAGAAAGCCTACGGCGACAAGGACCGGGACGGTCGCGGCGACGCACCGAATGCCCAGTTCCCCGGCTGACCCAGCACTACCGTTCACCTAACCGTCTACTGACAGGAGCACGCTGTGAAAGGGAAACTCACGTTCGGCGCCGGCATTGCCCTCGGATTCGTCTTGGGCTCGAAATCCGGAAGGTCCGCCTATGAATCGCTGCGGGCCAAGGGCAACGAACTCTGGCACAACCCGGCCGTGCAGGAAAAGGTCCACGAAGCCACCGGCATGGTCAAAGAAAAGGCGCCGGGAGTAGCTGGCCAAGTCACCGAAGCGGCGAAGAAGGCCGGATCTGCGGCCGCCGCCAAACTGCCCGGGAACCACGGAGCAGGCAAGTCCGACGGCGGGGCAGGTGCTCCCCCCACCACACTCGACGACACCATCTCCGATCCCGCACGCAACGACGAGACCGGGCAGAGCTGGACGGACGAGGGAGGAGCCATGCCGGGCGGGCCCGCCACCGGCGGCCACGGCGACCTTCGCCCGCCTGGCGTCTGAGCTGCCCGGGGAATGCCGCGAAGCGCGCCCCAACCGGGCGGGCACCAGCGAGAGATGGAAGGACCGGCATGACCGAACAAGAGAACGGCCACGGCAAAGAGCCGCGAGACCAAACCGGCACATCGGCGGATCCGTCGATTCCGGCCGGTGAGGAGC
>NZ_JBNHHB010000277.1:0-5762 GCF_059091905.1 Arthrobacter sp. Dra40 | reverse complement strand
CCTTGGCCAGCACCTTCAGCCCCAGCGGCAGCCAGGAATAGATGCCGGGGGCAGCACGGCGGATGTAACCGGCGCGCACCAGCAGCTTGTGGCTGGCAACTTCGGCATCGACCGGGTCATCGCGCAGGGTGCGCAGGAACAAGCTGGACAGGCGAAGAACCACTGCAGATCCGTTTCTCAAGGGTTGGGCCGGCAGCGGCCCGCGAAATCAACTGCCTTCTAATCTACTGGCTCCGCAGGCATGCTTGCGACAGCCCCAACGGCTCCGCCGCACCGGCCCCGCGGGCCTTGACGCCGTTACGCCAGCGGGCTTAACGTAAATTCCCCATCCAGTGAATTGGGGAGGGCGGAGACGATGCCGCACCCAGGCCCCCACCCCGAGCCGGCCATCTCCATCGCCGGGCTGTCGGTGGTCCGCGGCAACAAGCCGGTCCTGTCAAACATTGACTGCGGGGTTTCAGCCGGATCCATCACGGGCCTGCTGGGCCCGTCCGGCAGCGGCAAGACCACCTTGATGCGGGCCATCGTGGGGGTCCAGAAAACGGCCGGCGGCACGGTGACGGTTTTGGGGCTCCCGGCCGGGCACCGAGAGCTCAGGCGCCGGATCGGCTACGTCACCCAGAACCCCAGTGTTTATCCCGATATTTCGGTCCGCGACAACGTCCGCTACTTCGCCGCACTGCACAGCCGCCCGGCGGCCGAGGTCGATGCTGCATTGGAGGCCGTCGGGCTCACCGGCTTCGCCAGACGCAAGACGGCCGGTCTCTCCGGCGGAGAGTTCAGCCGGGTATCGCTGGCGTGCGCCCTGGTGGGGCGTCCGGCCCTGTTGGTGCTCGACGAACCAACGGTCGGCCTGGATCCGGTCCTGCGTGTGGAGTTGTGGGACTATTTCACTGCCCTGGCGGCAACGGGCACCACCCTGCTGGTCTCCAGCCACGTCATGGAAGAGGCATCGCACTGCAACGACCTGCTCCTGCTGCGCAACGGGTCCCTGCTGGCCCGGCTCACCCCCGCGGAGCTGGCCCAACGCGGCGGCACTGCCGACCTGGAACGTGCCTTCCTCCATCTGATCAAAAGCGCGGAGGCCGCTGCATGAATGCGTCGATGACTTTGGCCACCACGGGGCGGGTGCTGTCCCAGCTGCGCCACGATCCGCGCAGCATCGCGCTGATTGTCGTGGTGCCCAGCGTCCTGCTCGGCGTGGTCTACCTGCTGTTCGAGAACGAGACGCTGCCACCGGGGGCGCCGCGCACCTTCGACCGGGTGGGCCTGGTGATGCTCGCAATTTTCCCGTTTGTGGTGATGTTCCTGATTACCTCCATCACCATGCTCCGCGAGCGGACCACCGGCACGTTGGAACGTGTCCTCTCGACGCCGATCAACAAGGCCGACCTGCTCTTTGGCTACGCCCTGGCGTTCGGACTGATGGCCGCCATCCAGGCCGTGGTGACGACGGCGGTGGCCTACTCGGTCTTCAGTTTGGAGATCGAAGGCAACGCGGCGCTGGTGGTGATGGTCGCCGTCGTCAATGCGGTGCTGGGGGTGGCGCTGGGCCTGTTCTGTTCGGCCTTCGCCCGCACCGAGTTCCAGGCCGTGCAGTTCATGCCGGTGGTCGTGGTCCCGCAGATCCTGCTCTGCGGCCTGTTTGTGCCCAGGGAGCAGCTGGCCGACTGGCTCGAGGCGGTGGCGAACGCCATGCCGTTGACGTACACAGTGGATGCGCTGCAGGAGATCGCAGCCCATGCCGAAGCCACCGGGGCGCTGTGGTTCGACGTCGGGATTGCGGCCGGCTGCGTTGTGGCGGGACTGCTGTTGGCATCGCTGACGCTGCGGCGGCGCAGCGCGTGAGGGGCGAACGCCGCGGGCGCCGGTCCGACGGCTCCGACACCAGGGCACTGATCGTGGCGGCTGCCCGCAGGCTCTTTGCCGAACACGGGTTTACCGGCACCAGCCTGCGCCAGGTAGCGCGCTCTGCCGGGGTCGACCCCGCCCTGGTGCACCATTACTTCGGGGGCAAGGACGCGTTGTTCGCCGCCTCGGTGGAGCTGCCCGCCGACCCACGGCAGGTGCTGGCGGATGTCACCACCGCTCCTGCAGCCGAGCGCGGCGAACTGCTGGTCGATGCCCTGCTGGGGCTCTGGGAAGGCCCTGCCCAGCCGGCGGTGCTGGCCCTGGTGCGCAGCGCCGTCGGACACGAACGACAGGCGGCCTTGATGCGCGAAGTCTTCACCCGCCGGCTGCTGCCGCTGATCACCTCCGGCCTGCCCGGCGAGGGCGCGGAGCAGCGGCTGCGGGGCTCGCTGGTGGCGTCGGCCCTGATTGGCTGCGTCGTCGCCCGTTACATCCTCAAAGTGGAACCCTTTGCCTCGCTGGACCGCGCCGCGGTTGTCCGGCTGATTGCCCCCGGCGTCCAGCGCTATTTGACCGGAGACGTGGGCTGACCCGGCCGCCCGCGCAGCCTCCCCGCGGCCCCGGGCCGACGGCAACACAAGAGCAAACGCCGTCCGGCCCCCGCGGATCGGCGCGGGCCTAGAACAAGACGGTGGCGAAGGTGCCGACCTGCCGGAAGCCGACTGCGGTGTAGGCGGCCACGGCCCGATGGTTGTAGTCGTTGACGTACAGGCTTGCTACCGGCGCGTACTTCCGCGACAGTTCGACGACGGCGGCCATGCAGCCGGCGGCAAGGCCTTGGCCGCGGTAGGCAGGATTTACCCACACACCTTGGATCTGCACCGCATCGGCGCTCACGTTGCCCAGTTCGGCTTTGAACACAACCTGCCCGTGGCTGTCCCGGCGAATCAGCGAGTGCCCCTTGCCGATGAGGGTGGCCACGCGCTGGCGGTAGTGCTGGCCGCCGCCGATCAGCGGCGAGTAGCCGACTTCCTCCTCGAACATGGCGACGCAGGCCGGGACCAGGACGTCGTAATCGTCTTCGGTGGAGAACCGCACCTGCGGATCGGCGGCCACGGCAGGTGTTCCGCGCAGTTCCATCAACGGCTGGTTGGGGCGAACGTCGAAGGCCCGCGGATGCGCGTGCCGGAACGATGACCAGATGCCGAGCACGCCTTCGGCCGGGCCAAAGATGGAAGACATGCGACGGTTCCCGGCGGCCAGATGGGCTCCGAACCGAGCGCCTTGTTCGGCGTCCAGCCCCGACGGGACCACATTCACACCGGCCCAGCAGGCTCCGGTGAGGGCACCGCCGTCGTACATTCCCAAAATCCGGGCACCAGACGGAGTGGGGCCGGCCGTTCCGGCGGACTCCAAGTGTGCGGCCAGAAAGACGTTGGCTACCGGGTCGGAGCGCACCAACTTCCAGAGGTCGTCGGTATCCGTGTGCTCCAGCGGCCGGATTCCGGCAGGCGAATCAGCGGACACGGCCCCTGCCGCGCCCGCCGTCTCACGGCTAGCTGACGTTAACCACGGGGCTACCCTTGACAGCATTTTCGCCATCGGAGTCACCCATCTCTTCGGCAATCCTCATCGCTTCTTCAATGAGCGTCTCAACAATCTGGTCTTCCGGAACAGTCTTGATGACCTGGCCCTTCACAAAGATCTGGCCCTTCCCGTTGCCGGATGCCACTCCCAGGTCTGCTTCGCGGGCTTCGCCCGGTCCGTTGACCACGCAACCCATCACGGCGACGCGCAGCGGCACCTCCATGCCTTCAAGACCGGCAGTGACTTCGTCGGCCAGTTTGTACACGTCCACCTGGGCACGGCCGCAGGAGGGGCAGGAGACGATTTCCAGTTTGCGTTCCCGCAGGTTCAGCGACTGCAGGATCTGCAGGCCGACCTTGATCTCTTCAACCGGGGGCGCGGACAGGGACACCCGGATGGTATCCCCGATGCCCTGCGAGAGCAGCGCCCCGAAGGCCGTTGCGGATTTGATCGTGCCCTGGAAGGCGGGGCCGGCCTCGGTGACGCCCAGGTGCAGCGGCCAGTCGCCGCGTTCGGCCAGCAGTTCGTACGCGCGGACCATGACCACCGGGTCGTTGTGTTTCACTGAAATCTTGAAGTCGTGGAAGTCGTGTTCTTCGAACAATGAGGCTTCCCAGACGGCGGATTCGACCAGCGCCTCAGGCGTGGCCTTGCCGTACTTCTGCATCAGCCGCGGGTCCAGAGAACCGGCGTTGACGCCGATCCGGATGGATGTGCCGGCGGCTTTGGCCGCGTTGGCGATTTCCTTGACCTGGTCATCGAACTTGCGGATGTTGCCCGGATTCACGCGTACGGCGGCACAGCCTGCATCGATGGCGGCGAAGACGTACTTGGGCTGGAAGTGGATGTCCGCGATCACCGGGATCTGGGACTTCTTGGCGATAATCGGCAGGGCCTCGGCATCGTCCGCGCTGGGGCAGGCCACCCGCACAATGTCGCAGCCGGACGCCGTCAGTTCGGCGATCTGCTGCAGTGTGGCGTTGATGTCAGTGGTGGGCGTGGTGGTCATGGACTGCACGCTGATGGGTGATTCCGACCCGACCCCGACGGAGCCGACTTTGATCTGCCGGGTCTTCCGGCGCGGGGCCAAAACTGGCGGTGGTGAAGCTGGCATTCCAAGATTGACCGAGGTCAAAACGTCCTCCATGTGCCGGTAGGCAGTTGCTGATCAGATTTCATTATCCCCCTCCCGCACGGCCGTGGCACATGCTGCAGGAGTGGGGTGGATCATGCGTGGTGGGCGAACGCTCCGGTGACGGGCTTCCAGTCGGTGACTTTGAGTGCGGAAACGAAGTTATTGACGTTGAACGGGTCCTGCTTCAATTCATCCAGCAGGCTCGCTTCGTTCTCGGCGGTGAAGATCAGCAACGCCCCGGTGCCGTCCGCATAGGGTCCGGAGGCCAGCAGGCGGCCCTGCTCCACGAAGTCACCCAGCCAGGCCCGGTGTGCGGGACGGTATTCGTCCCGACCGGCCTCGGACTCGGCGGCATAGACGTATTCAACGGCAAAAACACTCATGCTCTTCACCTTACCTGTCGGCGGATGGGGCGAAGCTATTGGTAGGAAACGAACCATGGGGCCGGCTTCACGCCCGTGTAGGTGCGCTCCGGGCTGAACGTCGGGGTGTCTTCGTCGTAGAAGTTTTTCCAGCCCATCCAGATGTTCTTCGGCAGGTCCTGTCGGAGTACACGCCAGGTGTCCATTTTCTGGCCGGGGTTGCCATGGCCGTCGGCGTGCAGCACCATGGCCAGTTCTTCATGGCCGGTTTCGAGCTTGTGGCGGTCCGAAATCATCTGGTACTGGAACTGATGAAGGATCAGCACCTTCTGCGGCAGGGAGTTCTTCCGGGTCAGTTCCGCCAGCCAATCGCTGACCTTGTTGATTTCGGCGGCCGAGACCGAGCCGATCTGCTCCATGTGCCGCTGCCCCTTGCCGAGCCGCCATTCCGGGTCCAGCGCCAGGCCCACATGCGGTTCCTTCAGCAGGTCCTCGTAGAGCTTGGCCTGGGTAAGGAAGTCCGACCGCCCCGGCTGCAGGTCCAGCACCACATACACTCCGGCCTTCCCCGCGGCATCGATCCAGGGGCGCAGCTCGTCCGGATCCGTTTCCTCCGAATAGTCGCCGTCCTTTCCGGCCGAGGCGCTGGCCACCGTGGCGATGATCTCGAACGCCGGGACCACCGGCTCCTTGCTGTGCGGTTGGTACTGCTTGGCCACTTCCTTCACGCGCTTCACCGATGCCTTGGCTCCCTGTTCGCCCAGAGCCCCAAGCGCGGGCCCGGAGGGATGCCCGTACAGCGCCACCATCCTGCGGGACGGGAAGGC
>NZ_JBNHHB010000276.1:0-5770 GCF_059091905.1 Arthrobacter sp. Dra40 | reverse complement strand
ACGGCGGCGACATCTCCCGCAAGCGCAAGCTGCTGGAGAAGCAAAAGGAAGGCAAGAAGCGGATGAAGATGGTCGGCCGCGTGGAGGTCCCGCAGGAAGCCTTTATTGCCGCGCTCTCCTCCGATGACTCCAAGGACAAGGCAAAGAAGTAGTACCGCAGTGCGTGTAACAACAACGACGGCGGAGGCCCGCCTCAGTGCCTAGCGTTCTGCCCGTAGGGGATCCGGCGCCGGCCGACGGTCTGCTGCCGCCGCAGGCAGCGGACGGGGCCGAACACCGAGCGTTCTGCCTGTACGTGCACGTGCCGTTCTGCCGGGTACGCTGCGGGTACTGCGATTTCAACACCTACACCGCCAAGGAACTTGGATCCGGCGCGTCCCAGGATGAGTACTCCGGCACGCTGAACACGGAGCTGGAGTTGGCCGCGCGGGTGCTGCGCGACTCGGGTTTGCCGCAGCGAAGGCTTTCCACCGTTTTCTTTGGCGGCGGAACACCCACGCTGCTGCCGGCGGCTGATCTCGCAGCCATGCTGACACGGGCTGCAGCCCTGTGGGGCCTGGCTCCGGACGCCGAGGTCACCACCGAAGCCAACCCTGACTCGGTCACGCCCGAGTCGCTGAAGATCCTGGCCGACGCCGGTTTCACCCGGGTGTCCTTCGGCATGCAGTCGGCCGTGCCGCACGTGCTGAAGGTGTTGGACCGCACGCACAACCCGGAGCGGGTGCCGCAGGCGGTGCAGTGGGCCCGCGAAGCGGGGCTGCACGTCAGTCTTGACCTGATTTACGGCACGCCCGGGGAATCCATGGCCGACTGGGAGGCCAGCCTTGACTCCGCCCTGTCCTGCGAGCCGGACCACATCTCTGCCTACGCCCTGATCGTTGAGGACGGGACCAAGCTCGCCGCGCAGATACGCCGCGGCGAAGTGCCCGGCATCGACGACGACGACCACGCCGCCAAATACGAAGTCGCTGATGCGCGGCTCGGCGGTGCAGGCTTCGAATGGTATGAAGTCAGCAACTGGTCGCGCACGGCGGCAGACCGCTGCCGGCACAACCTTGCCTACTGGCGCGGGGACGACTGGTGGGGGGCCGGCCCCGGCGCGCATTCCCACATGGGCGGCGTCCGGTGGTGGAACGTGAAGCACCCGGCGGCGTACGCCCAGCGCCTGGCCACCGGAGTCTCACCGGCAGCCGGCCGCGAAACGCTGGACACTGCCACCCGCCAGTTGGAACACATCATGCTCCAGACCCGCATTACCGACGGCCTGCACACGCGGGATTTGGGTCCGAACGGCAGGAAAGCGGTGGCGGGACTGATCGCCGATGCCCTGGTCGACCCGGCTGCCGCCTTCGCCGGTACGATCCGGCTCACGCTCAAGGGACGTCTGCTGGCCGACGCCGTGGTGCGGCGGTTGCTCGAGGACTGAACGCGCCGGTCTCCAGCGACCGGCCGATCCGCCGAAGGGCCTCCCCGTAGGCCGCGTCCCAGCTCCACCCCGCCGCCAGCGCGCCTGCCAATTCCAGTGAGACCAGACCGTGGACCTGGCCCCAGACAACCGCGACCATGGACGCGACGTCGTCGGCCGATGCTCCGGGCAGGGCGGCGGCCACGGCGGCAAACAGCGGCGCGATCGATGGTTCCGCGGCACCGGGTGTTGGCTGGCACGGTACCTGGCCGGCCAATGATCCGCCGAACATCAGGCCATAGAGGACCGGATGCTCCACCGCCCAGGCCCGGTAGGCCCAACCCAGCGCTTCGAGCCCGTCGGGAGCGGCCCGCTGCTGGGACGCCGCAAACGAGGCGAAGCCGTCGTCGAGTATTGCGGTCAGCAGTTCCGCCTTTCCGCCGAACAGGGAGTACACCGCCGTCGTGGAGGTCCCGGCCGCCGCCGCGATGGCCCGGAGCGAGACAGCGGAAGCGCCGTCGCGGGCCACCAGGCCCGCGGCAGTGTCGAGGAGCCTGCGGCGCAGTGAATCATCGTGGACCAGGGGTCTTGCCATGGCACCAGTATTCCATAACACTGTTTCATAACAACGTTATGAAAGGGCGCAATCATGTCGGAGCAAGTACTCACAGGCCGCTTCACCGCAGACCCGGGCAGCGAGCCGGTCACGGTTTTCCTCATCGGGATGCGCGCCAACCGGTGGTGGAAGGTGGGCAAGGTCGCACGTGTCGCGTCCGCGATGCCCCCGATGCTGGCCCACCTGGCGGCAGCGCCGGAAGCCGGGTTGCTGGGCTACCACCAGTGGCTCGGGCGCACCACTATTCTGGTCAGCTACTGGAAGAGCCCGGGACACCTGCAGCGGTTCGCGTCCGACCGCTCGGCACCGCACCTGGAACCATGGCGGCGGTTCATGCGGGAATCGGCAGGCAGCGGTGACGTCGGAGTCTGGCACGAAACCTACGAGATGGTGCCGGGCGGGCGGGAGAGTGTCTACAGCGACATGCCGCGGTTCGGGTTGGCTGCCGCCACCGCCCACGTCCCCCTGGGAGCGGGGATGAACACGGCCCGCCAGCGGTTGTCGCGGCAGGCGCAGTAGAAGGGCGGCGGGGCTACCGGAACAGGCGCAGGTTGTATGCGTAGCGGTACGGAACGCCGCGGTTGCACTTGATGCCGGCAATCACCGAGTTGACCGTCAGGAAGACCCAGATGGCGGCGGCGATGACCGCAAAGATTCCGCTGACCGCCGGAATAACGATCAAGAGGTTCGCAATGATGGCCACCGCGGTGGGCGGCACCGTGAAGTTCAGGGCCTCTTTGGATTCCTGGGCTGTGAACGGGCCCCGGTCCTTGAAGATCAGGTAGATGGCCAGCGACGGGAAGCAGCCCAGAATGCCGCCGAAGTGCGCCATGGTGGCCCACTGCCGGTCCTCGGAAGGTGTCAGGGGCAAAGCGGATGCCGACGCGCTCTGGTACTGCTGGCGCGGAGCGGACTTGCGCTCCGGCTGCTGCTTACGAGCAGAGTTCTCGGACACTGGACCTACCTTCGGAAAATCTGCTGATGGCTCACTTCTGTTCCTAGCCTAGCTGTTCTGCGCCGTTACCCGGTGCATTCTGCGGGCGCAGGAGCCGGCGGAACCGGCTCAGACCGTCAGGAAATCGATGACTTCTTCCACCCGTCCCAGCAGGCTGGGCTCCAGGTCCGCATAGGTGTTGACGCTGCCCAGCAGCCTCTTCCAACCGTCGGCAACGTCGATCTGGGTTCGGTGCGGCCAACCGAGACCGGCGAGGATGCCGGTTTTCCAGTCGGTGCCGCGCGGAACCACCGGCCACTGGGCCCGGCCGATGACCGAAGGTTTGATGGCCTGCCACACGTCGACGTAGGGGTGGCCCACAATCAGCACGTTGCCCGCGGCCGCGGGCACGGCCATGGCGGCCTCGGCAATTCGCCATTCCTTGGAATGGGGCACCAAGTGGTCCACCAGGATGCCGAGCCGGCGCTGCGGGCCCGGGGAGAAGTCCTCCACGGCAGCGGCCAAATCGTCTACGCCGTGCAGGGGTTCGACGACGATACCCTCCACCCGCAAGTCATCGCCCCAGACCTTTTCCACGAGTTCGGCGTCATGCTTGCCTTCGACCCAGATCCGGCTGGCCCGCGCCACCCTGGCACGCTGTCCTTCGACCTTGACCGAACCGGACGCCGTCCGCTGGCGGACGGGTGCCTTCGCCGCAGGCACCGCCGGGACCACTTTTACCGGCTCGCCCTCGAACAGAAAACCGAATCCCAGCGGGAAGGACCGGAGCTTGCCCCGGCGGTCCTCCAGCGACACCAAGTGCACGCCGCCGGATTTCTCCACACGCACCACGGCCCCGACCCAGCCGCTCTGAGCGTCCTCCAGCACCAAGCCGGGCTCGGCCCCGATTTCGCGCAGCGCCCGGGCCTTCGGCGCGGTGAGATCCTGGGGGCCCCAGCCGTAGCTGCTCATTAGCTTCAAGTCCTTACGCGGGTAGTTAGGTGCTCACGGCACCGCGGCGAAGACAATGCTAACAACGCGGCCGACGTATTAGACTTAGCACTTGGACGTGTTGAGTGCTAACACTCGGTCCGCAGACGAGTCGAAGACAGGAGGGGTGCAGTGAGTGAGGTCCGGAGGCTGGAAGTGCTCCGCGCCATTGTCGAAGACTACGTGCACTCAAGGGAGCCGGTGGGCTCGAAGGCACTGGTCGACCGGCACAGCCTGGGCGTATCGTCGGCCACCATCCGCAACGACATGGCGGCGCTGGAAGAAGACGGGCTGATCGTTGCCCCGCACACCAGTGCCGGCCGGATTCCCACGGACAAGGGCTACCGCCTGTTCGTGGACCGGATCTCGGACGTCAAGCCGCTCTCTGCCCCGGAGCGCCGCGCCATCCAGAAGCTGCTGGACGGCGCCGACGACCTCGACGATGTCATGGAACGCACCGTTCGCCTGTTGTCGCAGCTGACCAACCAGGTGGCGGTGATCCAGTATCCGCAGTTCGGTGCTGCCAGAGTGAGGCACATCGAGTTCGTTGTGCTGGGTTCCCGCCGGGTTCTGGTGGTGCTGATTGCGGATAACGGCAAGGTGGAGCAGCATGTCGCGGCGCTGCCCGCGGACGTCGCGGAGGAGACGCTGGCCACGCTGCGCACCGCGTTCTTGTCCGCGCTGTCCGGGAAACCGCTCACCCAGGTGCCCGGCCTGCTGAAGGCCTCCCCGGTGCCGGCGGAGCCAACGGAGGCGGGGATTGTTGCGGCCTTGTCCTCGGAGCTGGCACAGCTGGCCACAGCCACGAACGAGGAACGGATCCTGATGGCCGGCACGGCCAACCTGGCCCGTTCCACGGTGGACTTCCAGTTGAGCATCGGGCCCATCCTTGAGGCCCTCGAAGAGCAGGTGGTGCTGCTGCAGCTGCTCTCGGAACTGCACCAGGATGCCCGCGGCATGTCGGTGAGCATCGGCCGCGAAAACCCCTACGGTTCGCTGGCCGAAACCTCGGTTGTGGCCACCGGCTACGGCCCGGGCGCCACCGCCAAGGTCGGCATTCTCGGCCCCACCCGCATGGACTATCCCACCACGATGGCCGCAGTACGCGCTGTCGCCCGCTATTTGTCACGGATCCTTGCCGGCTAGCAACAGGCTGCGCAGTGTCCGCACCGGCCGTCGGCGCCGGTGAACCGATCCCCAGGAAGTGAAGTACTACAAGGTGACCAACCACTACGACGCCCTCGGTGTCAGCCAGGACGCCTCCACCGAGGAAATCAAAAAGGCCTACCGCAAGCTGGCACGGAAACTGCACCCGGACGTCAACCCCGGCCCCGAGGCCGCTGAGCAGTTCAAACAGGTCAGCCATGCCTACGAGGTGCTCTCCGACCCGCAGAAGCGGCGCGTCTACGACACCACCGGCAACGAAAACGGCAACGACAACGGTTTCGGCGGTGGGTTCTCTGGTTCCGGCTTCGCCTTCCAGGACATCTTCGAGAGCTTCTTCGGCGGTGCCGGGGCAGGGGGCGCGGGCCCGGCCTCGCGTACCCGCCGCGGCCAGGACGCCCTGATCAATGTGCGCATCGACCTCAAGGACGCCGTCTTCGGGGTCAACAAGAAAATCGAGGTGGACACCGCCGTCGTCTGTCCCACCTGCGACGGCAGCTGCTGCCGCCCCGGTACCAGCCCCCGGACCTGCGACATCTGCGGCGGCTCCGGCCAGGTCCAGCGCGCCGTCCGGTCCATCCTGGGCCAGGTCATGACCACCGCCGCTTGCGGCAGCTGCCAGGGGTTCGGCACGATCATCCCGGACCCCTGCAACGAGTGC
>NZ_JBNHHB010000275.1:0-5783 GCF_059091905.1 Arthrobacter sp. Dra40 | reverse complement strand
GCCCAGCGGCGCGGCCACCAGGCCGGCGGCCAGCGGCAGCACCACCTGGCCCACCCGGTTGCCCAGCAGGCGCAGCGCCAGCGCGGCGCCCCGGGATTCCGGCCGGACGGCCTGGCTGATCAGCGTCATGGTCAGCGGCTGGCCCAGGCCCAGCAGGAAGCCGCCCACGAAGAGCGCCGTCGCGGCCACCCAGAACGGTTCCAGCACGAACGGGGTCACCGCGATCGCCGTGCCGGAGCCGAGCAGGCTGACCACCAGCAACTGGATGCGGGTCCAGCGGTGTACCAGCCAGGGCAGCAGGATGCGCGAAATGATGGACGCGCTGGCGCGCACGGCCAGCAGGACGCCCACCCAGAGCGGCGGCACCCCGAGCTCCTCGCCGACCAGCGGCAGGAAGGCCACCAGGATGTCGATCACCGACAGCAGCGCCAGGGACGCCAGCATGTTCCAGGCCACGCCGGGCCGCCGCAGGATCTGCAGCGCCGGTTCCTTCACGGCCGGCGGCCGGACCGCCCCGCCGTCGTTCCTGCGGGCGCGGAACCTCCGCCGTGCCGCGCCCGGATGCGCGCCGATGAGCATGACGGGGGCGCCCGCCGCTGCAATGCCGGCCGCCAGCAGCAAGGCGATATTGATGGCGCCGATCCAGCTGGGCCCCACGCCCGCTGTCCCGCCTCCCAGGAGGACGCCGGCCAGCAACGGGCCGAGCAGCTGCCCCAGCGAAAAGGCGGCGGTGAACCAGCCGAAGCCGCTGTCCATCTGGTTCAGCGGAGCGAACCGCCCGATCGCGGACTGCCCGGCAATGGTGAACACCAAATGCCCCACCCCCAGCAGGGCCATGGATATTGCGATGAACACGAAGCTCTCGGCCACTGCCAGGCCGACCGACGCCAGCGCCAGCAGCAGCGCACCGAGCGCCACCATGCCCCTGAGCGACGCCACCCGGTCGCTCACCCGCCCCAGCCACAGTGCCGCCACCACCGGCAGCACGGCGTAGAGGGCGGTCACCACGCCGATGACTGCCGCATCCCCGCCCAGCGCCAGCAGCTTGTAGGACACCACGGGGCGCGAGAGGTTCAACGACGTCTGCGTCAACACCGCGGCCGCCATCAGGACCCAAAGCCAGAGGCGCGGCCTTGGCTGGCTTGGCGGCTGCGTGCTCATGTCCTCATTCCCTGACGTTTGGTCGGCCACCCCATTCTGCCCCGCGGCCGGCCGTTCGTCGCAAAACCGTTGCGCCGCCGGTGCTGCGGTGGTCGAATGGGGGGCATGGTTATTGGGGAGACCGTCCTGGCGATCGGGACAAAGAAGGGGCTGTGGCTCGCCACCAGCCAAGACCGGACCAACTGGTCCCTGTCCGGCCCGCATTTTTTGATGAACGAGATACCCAGCATCGGAATCGACCAGCGGGACGGCACCACCCGCCTGCTGGTGGGGGCGCGCTCCGAACATTGGGGTCCCACCGTGTTCCGCTCGGATGACCTGGGCCAAACCTGGACCGAACCGGACCATGGCGCCATCCGCTTTGGCGACGACGACGGCGCGGCCCTGGAGCGGGTGTGGCAGATCCAGCCCGACTCCTCGGACCGTCCCGGCGTGGTGTGGGCCGGCTGCGAGCCGATTTCGGTGTGGAAGTCCACGGACGGCGGCGAGCACTTCGAGCTCAACCGGGGCCTGTGGAACCACCCGGACAAGGGCCGGTGGGGCGCCGGCTACGGCGGTGCGGCCGCCCATTCCGTCCTGCCGGACCCGCAGGATGCGGATACCGTGCATGTTGCCATGAGCACGGGCGGCGTCTACCGCACTACCGACGGCGGCAGCAGTTGGCAGGCGCGCAACCACGGCATCAGCGCCTATTTCATGCCTGATCCGAACCCCGAGGTTGGCCAGTGTGTCCACAAGATCGCGCGGGATGCCGTCGAGCCGTCCACGCTCTTCGCGCAGAACCACCACGGCGTTTACCGATCGGATGATTCCGGCGACAACTGGCAGTCCATTGCCGAGGGGCTGCCCAGCGATTTCGGTTTCGTGATGCTCACCCACCCGCGGAAGTCGCGGACCGCCTGGGTGGTCCCGATCAAGGCCGACGGCGAGCGGATCCCGCCGGACGGACATCTCGCCGTGCATCGGACCGACGACGGCGGTGCCACCTGGTCCCGCTTCGCCACCGGCCTGCCTGACCGGGACTACAACGTAGTGCTGCGCGATGCTGCCGCCGTGGACACGGGTGAACCGGCCGGCGTCTACTTCGGCACCCGCGGCGGCTCGGTGTATGCCAGTGCCAACGAAGGCGAATCCTTCGTGCAAGTGGCCACCGGGCTGCCGGACGTCCTGTGCGTCCGCGCGGCCAACCTGTAAGGAGGGATGTCCCGTGGTAGGTGTGGCAGAGAAGGCGGTCACCGTCGTCGTGCCCAGCCTGCTGGCCAAGGTAACCGGGGAGCAGCGCGAGCTGACCGTGCCCGCATCCGGCCCGCGGTCCGTGGCGGACATTCTGGACGCCTTGGCCGGCGACTACCCGGTGTTCAACCGCCGGGTGCGCAGTGAAACCGGGGCCATCCGCCGCTACGTCAATCTGTACCTCGACGGCGAGGACATCCGCACGCTGGACGGGCCGGCCACGCTCGTGCAACCGGGGCAGGAACTGCTGATCATCCAGTCGGTGGCCGGAGGGTAGGAACCGTGCCGGAGCGAGCGCCGTTGAACAAATTCAACCGTATTGACCGACCCGCCGAGACATCAGGAGGCATGCGATGACCAGCACCGGCAACCACGAAGCAGACATTCCGGCAGCGGATGAGGCCGACCGTGCCTGGCAGGAGCGCCCGGTCGACGAGGATGTCCCGGACCACGTGGAATTGCCGCCGGTGCCGGTCGAGTGGGAGGCGAACGAGGCTGACCTGCAGGAGCAGCTGGAAGCGGTCAAGCCCGACGAGGACGAAGAGTATCCGCGCGACGATTCCGAGCAGTACTAGGTTCCGAGCAGTACTAGCAGGGCAGCATCCGGCCGGGAACACCGGACCGGATTCCCGGCTGGTGCTGCTGACAGGTGTCGCGACCGGCAGCGCTACTCCCCGACCATCCCGTCGATGGCCTCCCGCAGCAGGTCTGCGTGCCCGTTGTGCCGGGAGTATTCCTCGATCATGTGGATCAGGATCCACCGGAGACCGGGTACCGGGTTTGTCGCGCCGGGCGCACTTTCCCTGTGGTCCAAGCCGCCCTGGGCCAGCGCCTCGGCGGTGAGGGAACGCGAACGGCCCACACTTTCGCTCCATAAGGTGCGGAGCCGTTCGGGAGTATCCGAGCCGGCGGAGTGCCAGTCCCAGTCGGGATCGGACTTCCAGTCCACCGTGTCCCATGGAGGCTGCGGGTCCTGCCCGTGCAACCGCACGGAAAACCAGTAGTCCTCGACGAACGCCAGATGCTTGAGCATCCCGCCCAACGTCATCGTCGACGGAGCCAGCCGCGCCGCCAGGCTGCTGGCGTCCAGGCCGGCGCATTTCCATTCGAAGGTAGCGCGGTGGTACTCCAGGAAACCCAGCAGGGTCTCCGCCTCCCCCGCCGCCAGCGGAGGGTCGGTGCGGCCTTGCTCGTCCACGTCGCTCATGGTCAGCGAGTCTAGCGGCACTGGGATAATGGGAGCATGCGACTTGCAGTTTTCACCGGGTCAGCCAGCGGCACGGACGAGGTCTATGCCCGGGAGGCGGCCCGGTTCGCCGCCGACCTGGCATCCCGGGACATCGGGATTGTATACGGCGGCGGGCAGGTGGGCCTGATGGGCGTGGTCGCGGATAGCGCGGTGGCGGCCGGGGGCGACGTGGTGGGCGTGATTCCGGAGTCCTTGGACAGAACGGAAGTGGGCCACAGCGGACTGAGCACCCTGCACGTGGTGGACTCCATGCACGAGCGCAAACAAATGATGGCGGATTCCGCCGACGCCTTCGTGGCGCTGCCGGGCGGCATCGGAACGCTGGAGGAGATCTTCGAGGCCTGGACGTGGCTCCAGCTCGGGATCCACGAGAAGCCGGTGGCCTTCCTGAACATCAACGGCTTTTGGGACCAACTGCTGGCGACCATCGACGGCCTGGTCGCCGGCGGCTTCCTCAAGCAGGACTATCGGGATGCTGTCATTGTGGCCGGCTCCGCCGAGGAATTGCTGGACGCCATTCGTGCCTGGACTCCGCCGGTCCGCAAGTGGCAGGATCCCGGCGAGCGCAGCCGCATCTGACCGGGTCGTCCCTGGCCCGTGGGCGTGCCGGGGCCCGTTGGCGATGACCCGGACCGACGGTCCAGTGGAAGCAAACAGCCGCCCACAGGACCGATGGCGCAGCGGACGCAAACAGCGCCCCTCCCCTGCGGGAGGGACGCTGTCCGGTGTATCCGGCGGGAGGAGGCCCCGCCGTCGTACTGGTGAGTGCTTGACGCCTACGGGAAGAACTTGTCCAGTTCCGCCGGCTTGTCCAGCGTGCCGTACTTCAGGGCAGCGTCGGCAAGCTTCTGCGCCGCTTCCATGTTGAAGTCCTTGCGGAAGGTCGGCAGGGCCATCTCAGCGCGGGCGGCTTCGTCGATCTTGGTGTAGGTGCCCACGATCTCGCGGACCTCGTCCGGGTTCTCCTGGGCGTATTCCAGCGAGCGGTTCATCGCGGCCTGGAACTTCTTGACCAGTTCAGGATCCTTGGTCACGGTCTCGCCGGTGGCGAAGTAGCCGGAAATATCCAGGTTCTTGTCGAAGTCGGCGAAGTTGTAGGAAACCACGCGGCCGCCGTCGTCCACGGCCTGGGACAGGAACGGATCCAGGATCCAGGCGGCGTCAACCTGGCCGTTGGCCAGCGCGGCCGGCGCGTCCTGGAAACCCACCTCGACGAACTTCACGCTCTCGGGGTCGCCGCCGTCGGCTTCAATCACTGTGCGGATGGTGGTGTCGCCGATGTTGGAGAGGGTATTGACGGACACGGTCTTGCCAGCCAGGTCCTTGGGCGACTTGATGTCCGAATCGCCCTTCACCACTACGCCGCCGAAATCGTGCTTGGTGTCGCCGGAGGTGGAGTTGCCGTTGGCCACGAGCCGGATGTCCAGGCCCTTGCCGTTGGCGACCATGACAGACACGACGTTGCCGAAGGCGAAGTCGAAGCCACCGCTGACAACGGCGGGAATGGCGGCTGCGCCACCTGCGACGTTCTGGATGTCCAAGTCCAGGCCCTCTTCTTCGAAGAATCCCTTTGAATCGCCGAGCCACAGCGGGGCGGTGTCCACAATCGGGATCACGCCAACGGTCACTTTGGTCAAGTCGCCGGAGGCGGCGGATTCGTTCCCGCCGGCCGCGTTGCTTGCGCTGCCGCTGGGCGATCCGGATCCACAGGCCGCCAGGCCCAGGGCGGAGATACCGGCCAGCAGCGTCAGGATTGTACGCTTCATGTCACTTCCTCAGTTCGAAAAAAATCAAGTGACAGCGCCCGCGGTCTCCCCCAACCGGAAAGCGCGGTTCATTGCACTGTCACCGCGCACCACTATGTCACGGCTCACAGCAGATGCTTGCCGCGCGAACGAAATGTGACGCGTCACGCTTTTTGGGTCAGCCACCGACACGATCCTGCGGTCCCGGCGCACCGGTTCACTCCCGCCGCGTGGTCCCGCAGCGCCCGGCGTCACCACGGGACAAGAGGCTGCCGCGGACCGTCGCCCCCGCCACTACACGGCCGCGAGTTGTTCCTTGACCTGTTTGCGCAGCACCTTGCCCAGCATCGACTTGGGCAGTTCCTGGACCGGGATGACCCGGCGCGGCACCTTGT
>NZ_JBNHHB010000274.1:0-5784 GCF_059091905.1 Arthrobacter sp. Dra40 | reverse complement strand
CCGGCCCGAGGGCGAGTTCGATGTTTTGATCGCCCAGGACGGCGGAGTCGCCAGGGCGCGGCGCATCCTGGCCGCCTTGCTGAAAAAGGAGCAACAGGCGAAATCCGCACTGGGTTCGGCTGCCCGCCGGGAGCCGGTTGCTCCCAGGACGGCCTAGGTGCCCGGATGTGGATGCTGATTAGAGCCAACGCCCTCGGCGGGGAGACCTCCGCTGAAACTGGCGCCAGGATCCTGGCGGCGTGCCCGGATTCAGCCGAGCGCGGCGACCCGTGGCGGTGGACGGTGGAACTCGATGAATCCGGCCCGGAGCCGGCAGTAGCGCTTGAAGCCGACCACAGCTATATCGCCTCCGAAAGCCACCGCTTCACCGGCAGCCACACCGGCATGCTGGAGCGCGGTCCCGGCGAGCAGTTGATTGTGGCGGGACTGGCTGGCGAGGCGCTGGTCGCCGCTCAGGATGGCCCGTGGCAGCGGTGGCTGCGGGCCGGCGACATTTTCATTGTTGAAGGCGAGGAGCGTGAGGCAGTCCGGCTTTCGCTGGCTGGAGGAGAGTCCGCCGTCCAGGCCATCACCCTCGCCCCGCGGAAGGCCAAGGCGCTGAGATGGGTTCCCTGACGGCCATTCGCTGACCATCTGCACCTTGCACTACGCACCGCGCACTTGCGCGGTCCGGCTGGATCCGGGGGTGGCCGGCGCGGCGGCGGTTCCCACCGGATGTTCCGGCGCCGCCTGCTGCCTTCGCAGCTGAAATTGAAGCACCGAGGCACTGATCGTCTCCTGGTCAGTGCGGATCTCCATAACCGGACAACGCCGTCCGGACCATGAAAGGGAAAGTCCATGCGTCATTCACGTCAACGTGCCATCCGTGCCAATCTCCTTACCGGAACAGTGCTGCTGGCCGCGCTGTCCTTGGCCGCCTGCACGAACGCCTCAGGTGCGGCCACCGGTTCCGGAAACACAGCTGCTCCGGCCGCTTCCGACAGTGCGGCGGGGGCCGTGGAGGTCAACGAAGCCGCCCGCGATCTGCTTCCGGAGGCGATCCTAGCCTCCGGAACACTGAAGGTTGCCTCCGACCCGACCTACGCCCCGTTCGAGTTCTACGACACCGACAACCAGACCATGATCGGCTTCGACGTCGACTTCTCTGACGCCGTCGGCGCAGCCCTGGGGCTGGAAGTGGAGCACGTGCCGGCGACCTTCGACACGATCCTGGGGGGCCTGGCCTCCGGGAAGTACGACATGGCCATGTCGGCCTTCTCAGTCACGCCCGAACGCGAGAAGATCGTCGATTTCGTGCAGTACCTTAACACCGGCACGGGCATCGCCGTCGCACCCGGAAATCCCATGGGCATCTCCATGGACCCCATGAGCATGTGCGGGAAGAAGATCGCCGGTCAAAAGGGATCAATCCAATCGATGGAGTATCTGCCGGAGTTCTCCAAGGAGTGCACGGCTGCCGGGAAGGAAGCTATCAAAATCCAGAACTTCCCCGGGCAGACGGACGCCAACCTTGCGTTGTCGTCCGGCCGTGTTGACGGGGTTATCGCCGACAGCATGCCGCTGGCCTTCCAGGGCAAGGAAGCCAAGGGCCAGTTCGAACTGGCCGAAGGCGAGGATTTTGATCCCGCACCGTTCGGCGTCGCTCTGGCGAAGGACACCGGGATGAAGGAGGCAGTCACCGAGGCCGTGAAGGGCGTCATTGCTTCCGGCCACTACGAGGAAATCGGCGACAAGTGGGACTTCCCGAAGTCCGTGCTGATCACCGCCGACGCACTCCAGTCGAAGTAGCGGAAGAGGGAACCAGCTGATGACTGCCGTGACTGCCAGACGCGAGCCGGTCGCCCAACCGGTCGATGAATACACCATCGTCAAGGCCAAACACCCCGGCCGCTGGCTGGCTGCAGCCGTGATCTTCCTGATCGGTGGACTGCTGCTGCGCTCCGTCTTCACCAATCCGAACTTCGGGTGGGATGTGGTGGCGATGTACCTGCGCGACATCTCCATTGGCCGGGGCATCCTGGTCACGCTGGGGCTCACGGCCATCAGCATGGCCATTGGCATCGTGCTCGGCGTGGTCCTGGCCGTCATGCGGCTCTCGGTTAATCCGGTGGTGCGGGTTGCTGCATTTGCCTACGTGCACTTCTTCCGCGGCACCCCGGTACTGGTCCAGCTGCTGTTCTGGTTCAACCTGGCGGCGCTGTACCCCGTTATCACTTTGGGGATCCCGGGAGTCCACCTGGACGCGAACCAGTTCATTACCCCGATGACGGCGGCGATCCTCGGCCTGGGCCTGAACCAGGGTGCCTACATGTCCGAAATCGTGCGGGCCGGCATCCTCTCCGTTGACCACGGCCAGACCGAGGCCGCCGGAGCACTGGGCATCACCAAGCTGCAGACGATGCGCCGGATCGTGCTGCCGCAGGCAATGCGCGTGATCATCCCGCCCACCGGCAACGAAACCATCGGCATGCTCAAGACCACGGCCCTGGTCAGCGTGATCTCGGTGCCGGAGCTGCTGTACTCGGCGCAGATCATCTACGCACGCACGTTCGAGACCATCCCGCTGCTGATCGTTGCCAGCCTCTGGTATCTGCTGATCACCTCCATCCTCACGATCGGCCAGTACTACCTGGAGCGGCGGTTCGCGCGCGGCAACCAGCGGAACTTGCCGCCGACCCCCATGCAGCAGCTCAAGCGGTTCTTCGCAACGCATGACGCACTCTCCCTGAAAGGCGGCAAGAAATGACAGCAGTGAACGGTGCCGAGCCGATGGTCAAAGCGAATGGTGTCTGCAAAAGCTACGGCTCCAACCTTGTCCTGAAGGGGATTGACCTGCACGTCCAGCAGGGCGAGGTGGTGTGCCTCATCGGCCCCTCCGGATCCGGAAAGAGCACGTTCCTGCGGTGCATCAACCACTTGGAAGCCATCGACGGGGGGAGAATGTGGGTCAATGGCAAGATCGTCGGCTACGACCTCAAGGGCGGCAGGCTCTACGAGCAAAGCCATAACGACGTCTGCCACAGCCGCTCCGACATCGGCATGGTGTTCCAGCAGTTCAACCTGTTCCCGCACATGACCGTGATGCAAAACCTCATTGAGGCACCGCGGCTGGTCCGGAAAGAACGGAAAACAACAGCTGTGGCGCGTGCTACGGCGTTGCTGGAGAAAGTTGGGCTGAGCGAGAAGGCCGATGCTTATCCACGCCAGCTTTCCGGCGGCCAACAGCAGCGGGTAGCCATCGCCCGGGCCCTGTGCATGGAACCGAAACTGATGCTGTTCGATGAGCCCACCTCCGCGCTGGATCCCGAACTGGTCGGCGAGGTCCTGAAGGTGATGAAGAACCTGGCCATGTCCGGCATGACCATGGTGGTAGTCACCCATGAGATGAATTTCGCCCGGGACGTAGCCGATCGCGTGGTCTTCATGGACGACGGCTACGTCGTGGAGGAGGGGCCTGCCAGGGACATCATCACGAACCCTCAAAATGAACGCACCAAGGCCTTCCTCGCCTCGGTTCTCGCCGAGCCGGCAGCAGCCTGATACCCACTGTGAGTGCCATCATGAATGAAGAATTTTTCGACGTCGAAGTCCGGTCGATCGGCCGCGAGTCCAACTGCGTGGTCTCCCTGCAGCTGGAACATCCGCTGGGGGAGGAGCTGCCGGAGTGGGACGCCGGCGCACATGTCGACGTGCTCCTGCCCAACGGCATTCTGCGCCAGTACTCGCTCTGCTCCCAGCGGGCGGACCGTTCCGCCTGGCGGCTGGGGGTACTGCGTGAAGCGGCGGGGCGCGGCGGCTCCGCCTACGTGCATGACACGCTCAGGCCGGGTACCAAGATCCAGGTACGGGGACCGCGCAACAACTTTGCCCTGGCTCCCGCCCAGAGCTATGTGTTCATCGCCGGCGGCATCGGAATCACCCCGATTCTGCCGATGGTCCGTGAGGCTGCCGCAGCCGGAGTGCCGTGGCGCCTGCTCTATCTGGGACGTAGCCGCTCTTCCATGGCGTTTCTCGAGGAAATCCAGGCGCTCGGGGGAGACATCCATATCCATGCAGACGACGAGAGCGGCTTCTACCCGCTGGCAGACCTGCTGGAGGATTTGGACTCGGAAACCCACGTTTACGCCTGCGGCCCCGGACCGCTGCTGAATGTCATCCAGTCCATCGCCGACGGCTGGGACAGTCCCGAGCGGTTTCATTGTGAGCGGTTTACGGCCGCCACTGTGGCCCAGGACGCCCAGACGCCGTCGGAAGCGGAAGATTCAGCCTTCACCGTGGAACTGGCCGACGGCACCGAGATCCCGGTGGGACCCGAGGAATCCATTCTGCAGGCGCTCGAAGCGGTCGGGATCAACCCGTTGAACTCCTGCCGGGAAGGAATCTGCGGAACCTGTGAAACACCCGTACTGGGTGGCGAGATCGACCATCGTGACTCGTTGCTCTCCGACGATGAGCGCGAGGCCGGGGACACCATGATGATCTGCGTTTCCCGCTGCAAGGGACGGCGCCTGCTGCTGGACTTGTAGCAACTGCCGTACGTAAGCCATTGGCTTGGCAAGATGGGGTTATGGACAAGCAGAAGGTCGTTCCCGGGACGGCGCCGCGCACGCTGAGGTACTACCGGGCCGAAGTGCTCATCGTGCTCGGCCTGTCACTCGGGCAGTCGGCGGTCTACGCGGTGGTGAACCTGCTGGAGAAGATGACCCGCGCGCCACTGGCTTCGCAGACCACCACGCTGAACCCGGTGCTGAACCAGCGGGAAGTCTTCGATTTTGTGTACCAGATGCTCGGTATCCTCTTTGCGCTGGTGCCCGTGGCCTTGGTGCTGTTCCTGATGACCTCTCCAAGCCGGTCGGCCTTCCGTGCGATCGGGTTTACGTTCTCCCGGCCCCGGGTGGACTTCGGCCTGGGCTTCCTGCTGGCGCTGGCGATGGGTGCCGGCACGCTGGGCGTCTATGCCGCCGGCAGGGCGCTGGGGATCACCACCGCGATCGTCCCCGCGGCCCTAAACGAATACTGGTGGACCGTACCGGTGCTGGTGCTGTCAGCGCTCCGCCACGCCATCCTCGAAGAAGTGGTCATGGTGGGGTACCTGTTCAACCGGTTCGCCAAGTTCGGTTGGGGGATCTGGAGCACGATCTTCGTCAGCGCCGCCCTGCGCGGGACCTACCACCTGTACCAAGGGATCGGGCCCGGCATCGGAAACTTCCTGATGGGTCTGGTGTTCGGCTACGCCTATACCAAGGTCAAACGCGTGATGCCGCTGGTGGTCGCGCATGCACTGCTGGATATTGCCGGCTTTGTCGGCTATTCCCTGTTAGGGCCGGCCATCGGCATCGGGAGGTAACGGGGCGCGCTAGGGGCGGCGGTCATCCTTTGTCGGGCTGCCGATCTCTTGCGGCAGAGCGCCGAAGGATTCTGTCGGTGCGTCCGCTGCCTTACGCCGGGTGAAATCAAAAGCTCCGGTTCGGGCGACTGCTCCGCCTACATCGCGGAGCGGACGCCCAAACCGGAGCGAATGCGTGGGGAAAGCTCAGAGCTCGACGATGCCGTTGGCGGTTTCGAAGCGGACCGACATGATGCCCGGCGTGCCGTTCGGCGCTGTCCAGGCAACCTTGATGTCGTCCAGCAGGCTATCGACCGGAGTGCCGAGCCAGTCAGCCACGCGTTCCGAGGAACCCGCGATAGTCAGGCCGATCAGCTTGACGGTTGCCGGGCGGGCGTTGGACGGGTGAAGCGCCTCGGTGCCGTCATCCCAGCGCAGCATGTAGGGAACCTGCGGGT
>NZ_JBNHHB010000273.1:0-5808 GCF_059091905.1 Arthrobacter sp. Dra40 | reverse complement strand
ACATCGCATTGGGCAGAGCCTCCTGCACAGTGCCTTCAATCTCAATGACACCGTCTTTCTTAGCCATATCCTCCGCTAACGTCAGTAACCATCGCTGACGCGGTGGCTAGTTTCTGGGTTTTGCTTGCCGCTACACCCCACTGACGCCGCACGAATATAAACGGCTTTCGCGGGCGCCATGGCCCGAAGATGGGCATGAAAGTAGAGACAACCAACAGACAACTGTACTCCGGATGCGGGATTAAGTTAAATCCGGGTAACGGTGGGGCACGTCCCCGGCATGGCTGCGTGCAATGCCCTAGTGAGCGGCCGCAGCGCAATGCCTCAGTCCGGGTAGGGGTACTTTTCCAGTACGACGCCGGAGCTCGCCACCCGTTCGGCGCTCACCACCGCGTCCCTGATGGCAGCGGTGACCGCCTCCGCGGCGAGCACGTGCAGTTCCGCGCGGGGATCCATCGGCCCGTCCTGGACCAACTGCTGCTGTCCGGTGGCCAGGGTGAAGACCACGTCCCCGTCCATCAACGTGTGCGACGGGCTGAGCGCCCGGGCCAGCCCCGCGTGCGCCGCGGACGCGGTCCGCTTCGCTTGGGCCGGGTCCAGCACCGCGTTGGTCGCCACCACACAGAGGGTGGTGTTCAGCGGGGCAGCCTCCCCCGGCGGACGAGCAGGGCGCGAAGCGCCCGTGTGGAGACCCTCCGCCCCACTCCCTTCCGATGGTCGACCAGCGCGCTCAGCGCCCGTGTGGAGACCCTCCGCACCGCTCCCTGCACCGTGGAACGGCATACCGGCGGCGTTCACCACCGCCAGCGCGCCCACCAGCACGCCGTCGTTCGCGCCGCTCATCCGCAGCGAGGCGGTCCCCACTCCCCCCTTGTACCGCTGGAATCCCAGGGCCGCCCCGGTACCGGCGCCGACGTTGCCGCGCTGCACCGCGCCGAAGTCTTGCATCGCGCCCGCGGAGGCAGCGGCGTCGTACCCCATGTGCTCATCAGGGCGGGCCGTGATGTCCCCGCCCCGGCCTAGGTCATAGATGGCTGCCGCCGGGACGATCGGCACCACGGCGTTCGCCGTGCGGTAACCGAGTCCCTGTTCCTCCAGCCAGCGCTGGGCCCCGTGTGCGGCGATCAGTCCGAAGGCGCTGCCGCCGGCGAGCACCACCGCGTCCACGGTCGGCACCAATGTGGTGGGGTCCAGCGCGTCGGTTTCGTGCGTGGCCGGCCCTCCGCCGCGCACGTCCACGGCGCCCACGGTGCCGGGCGGCGGCAGCACCACGGTGACGCCGGTGAGCCAGCCGTCGCCGGTCTTCTGGACCTGGCCCACGCGGATGCCGGGCACGTCGGTGATGGAAGAAGCCATGGCCTCATCCTCGCCCGGCAGTAGCGTCGGAGCAAGGATGAGTCCACTCAGTGTGTTGGCCGTGCGGTCCATCGAACCCGGACCGCACGGGAAGTTCATTGCCTGTTCCGCCGGCGCCGCCGGAGCAACGCTGCCACGCCGATGCCGGCGATGGACGCGGTCAGCACGCCGATAACCCCCGCCAGGAGAACCCCCAGCCCACTCGGCTCCGACTCGTTCCCGGCGCCGGCGACGAGGGCGAAGCCCGCGTCCACTGCCGGGAGCAGAATCGTTGCGACTAGCACGGCAACAATCACCACCAGCACCACGGCTTTCCCATCGATGCGCTTCGGCTTCCGGTTCATGCAGTCTCTCCTCTGGTTCTTCCCCATGTATCCCGTACTGTCGGCCTGAGGGCCGCGGGGGTCAGCCGGCGCCGAGCGCCGTCAGGCCCTGGTGTCCAACGTCGAGGCAGGCGCCCATGAACAGGATCACCACGTAGGCGCTGACCGGCACCAGCAGCGCCCATTCGCGCACGGAGCCGGCATTGCCCAGCAACGGCAGGGCGAAGTAGCCGTTCCGCCGCCAGATGGTGTTCAGCAGCGGGACCCGGCGCCAGACCTTGGGCGGCTTGATCCGCAGGGGCCAGAGCAGGTTCACTCCCCCGGTGGTCAGCATGTCCCCGAGGACGTGCATGACCACGCCGGTGCCCATGGCCAGCGGGAACCAGTTCTGATGTTCCGGGGCGTACACGGCGATGAACGCGGCCACCGACAGGCCGACGGCCCACGGAATCTTCTGCAGCCCGTCGGGCAGGAACTTGAGGGCCTTGGCCGCGAAGGCCACCAGCAGCACGCACAAAATGCCCGCGCCCGGATAAACGATGCCGAACCATTCGGTCTCAACGGTCCAGAGCCCGGCGACCCACGCCGTGGCCACGAAGGCCGCCAAACCGATCAGCGAGTGCGTTCCCCGGCGATGTCCGCCGGCCAGCGCCCCCACGCCGGCGCAGACCGAGTTGGAGAGCGGTGGCAGCGAGTGGGCGATGGTGGCGTTGTGGTGGTCGGCGTCCGGCACCAGCGCGGCGCCGGCGGTCACCATGGCGCCAGTGATCAGACCCAGCGGCCCGACGTCCAGTAGCCCCCAGCCCAAGGTGAGGCTCTGCTCGCCCCAGCCCATCGGCGTCGTGATGGCGCCCAGCGGCACATGCACTTGGCTGGTGAGGGCGATCCAGGCGGCGGCGCCGGAGAGGGCATGGTGAGATCCCATCATGGTGCGGGACATCCTTTCGGGGAAGTTCATTAAGCACCCGAAGGCCGGTCCCGCTGGACGATCTATCCATCGGGACCGGCCTTCGGGTGATGAAGACGGGCCGGGCAGCCGAGCGTCAGTCCAGCGGCACCGGGGTAACGCCCAGCGGAGCCAACCTTGCCGCTCCCCCGTCTTCGGCCGTCAAAACCCAGATGCCGCCGTCGTGCACGGCCACTGTGTGCTCCCACTGGCAGGACCGCGATCCGTCCGTGGTCACCACGGTCCAGTCGTCGTCCAGAACCTTGGTCTCGATGTCCCCGCGAACCAGCATCGGTTCGATGGCCAGGCACAGCCCGGGGCGGATCTTCGCCCCGCGGTGGTTGGTTCGGTAGTTCAGCACATCCGGAGCCTGATGCATGGCGGTGCCGATGCCGTGGCCCACGTAGTCCTCCAGAATGCCCAAGGGCTTGCCGGGGACCGAGGACACGTAGTCATCGATGGCGTTGCCGATGTCACCCACGCGGTGGCCGTTGGCCAAGGCGGCAATACCATGCCACATGGCTTCCTCGGTGACATCCGAGAGCCGCTGGTCTTCCGGATCGGCGGTGCCCACGATCACGCCGCGGGCGGAGTCGCCGTGCCAGCCGTCCACGCTGCAGCCGCCGTCGACCGAGATGATGTCTCCGTCGTGGAGCACCTTGCCGCCGGGGATGCCGTGGACCACTTCCTCGTTGACGGAAACGCAGACCGTGGCCGGGAAGCCGTGGTAGCCCTTGAAGTTGCTCTTGGCGCCGGCTTCGTCCAGCACCGCTTCGAAGGCCGCGTCCACGTCCGCCGTGGTAGCGCCGGGGACGGCAGCGGCAACCGCAGCGTCGAGGGCGCGGCTGACCACCAGACCGGCTGTGCGCATTTTGCGGATCTGGTCATTGGTCTTGTATTCGATGCTGGGCTGGCGGAACGCCATGGGCTGTCTCTAACTCTCTCGGGGTGTCAGGCCGTGACGGATTTGAGCGCGGTCATGATTCGTTCGGTGACCTCGTCGATGTCGCCGATGCCGTCGACGGTGGCCACAATGCCGCGGTCCGCGTAGCGGTTTACGACGACGGCGGTTTCCTCGTGGTACAGGGCCAGCCGGCGCCGGATCACTGCCTCGTTGTCGTCGCTGCGGCCTTCCTGCGCGGCTCGACCGAGCAGGCGCTTGACCAGTTCCTCGTCGTCGGCGGTCAGCTGCAGGACGATGTCCAACTGCGTGCCGGCCTCGGCGAGGATGTTGTCCAGTTCGTCCACCTGGCCGCTGGTGCGGGGGTAACCGTCCAGCAGGAAGCCGTCGGCGGCGTCGGGCTGCTTCAACCGGTCGCGAACCATGTTGTTGGTGACGCTGTCCGGCACGAAGTCGCCCTTGTCGATGTACTTCTTGGCTTCGACGCCGAGCGGCGTCTCTTCCTTTACGTTGGCGCGGAAGATGTCTCCGGTGGAGATCGCGACGATGCCCAACCGGTCGGAAATGCGGGAGGCCTGGGTGCCCTTGCCGGATCCGGGCGGGCCGATAATGAGCATTTGAGTCATCGCAGAAGTCCTTCGTAGTGGCGTTGCTGTAGTTGTGCGTTGATTTGTTTGACGGTCTCCAGTCCCACACCAACCATGATGAGGATGGACACGCCGCCGAATGGGAAGTTCTGGTTCGCGTTGATGAGCACCAATGCGATCAGCGGGATCAGCGAGATGATGCCCAGGTACAGCGCACCGGGCAGCGTGATCCTGGCCAGCACGTACTGCAGGTACTCCGCTGTCGGGCGGCCGGCCCGGATGCCCGGGATGAAACCGCCGTACTTCTTCATGTTCTCCGCGACTTCCTCCGGGTTGAAGGTGATGGCCACGTAGAAGTAGGTGAAGAAGACGATCAGCGAGAAGTAGACCGCCATGTAGAACGGCGAGTCCCCGCTGACCAGGTAGGTGTTGATCCAGTTGACCCACTCCGGCGGCGCGGTGGTGCCGTCGGTCGGAGTGTTGAACTGCGCGATCAGCGACGGCAGGTACAGCATCGACGACGCGAAGATCACCGGGATGACGCCGGCCATGTTGACCTTGATCGGAATGTAGGTGCTGGTACCGCCGACGGTGCGGCGTCCCACCATCCGCTTGGCGTACTGTACCGGGATGCGGCGCTGCGACTGTTCCACGAAGACCACGGCGGCCACGGTCAGCAGGCCGACGATGAGTACGCCGAGGAAGACGTTCACGCCCTGGGTGTTCCAGATCTCGCCCAGCGAGCTCGGGAAACCGGCGGCGATCGAGATGAAGATCAGCAAGGACATGCCGTTGCCGACACCCTTCTCGGTGATCAGCTCGCCCATCCACATGATCAGGCCCGTGCCGGCGGTCAGCGTCAGGATGATCAGGCTGATCACGATGAGGTTGTCCTCGGGGATGATCGGAACCGGGCAGTTGCCCAGCAGGGCGCCGGTCCGCGCCAGCGACACCAGCGTCGTGGCGTTGAGCAGGCCCAGTGCGATGGTCAGGTAACGGGTGTACTGCGTCAGCTTGGACTGCCCCTGCGGGCCTTCCTGGTGCAGTTCCTGGAACCGCGGAATGACCACGCGAAGGAGCTGCACGATGATGCTGGCGGTGATGTACGGCATGATGCCGAGGGCGAAGATGGACACCTGCAGCAGCGCGCCGCCGCTGAACAGATTGACGAACTGATACAGCCCGCCGCTGGTGTTGCCCAGCGCCAGACACTGCTGCACGTTGCCGTAGTCCACACCCGGTGCCGGGATGAATACGCCCAGGCGGTAGACCGTCATGATCCCAAGCGTGAACAGCAACTTGCGCCGCAGGTCCGGCGTCCGGAATGCCCGGCCAATTGCGCTAAGCAAGCGTCCTCCCAAAAATTTTCTGATGCCGCTGCGCGGCAAGTCACAAGATCCGAGTCTATCGGCTCGGCCCGTTCGCATTAAACGGGTTAAGAATACGTCGTCTGCCCTTAAAGCGGCTGAACTCGTGGCGACCGGCGTATACCGGCCACCACGAGTTCAGTCAGGGGCTGCTAATAGATTGCACCCGGCACGGGCTGCTAGAGCGCCGTCACGGTGCCGCCAGCGGCGGCAATCTTCTCAGCGGCACTAGCGGAGAAGGCGTCAACCTTCACATCGACCTTGACGGTGATGTCGCCGGTGCCCAGGACCTTCACGGGCTGGTTCTTGCGAACCGCACCCTTGGCCA
>NZ_JBNHHB010000272.1:0-5815 GCF_059091905.1 Arthrobacter sp. Dra40 | reverse complement strand
CAACAAAGCTCAAGGGCTTGAGCCCGGTGCAATACCGTGCTCAAGCCCTTGCGGCTTAGGCTCTAATAAGTTGGTCCAACTTTCGGGGACCAGTTCACTAGCGGGGACCGTTGTCCGGGTCGTCTTCGCTCAGCTGCCGGCCGTCATGGCTGGACGGCTTGTCCTTGCGGCCATGCTGGGGGTCCTCGCGCTTCTTCAGCTCCTGCTCACGGCGGTTCAGTTCCTCTTCCCGCTGCTTTGCGCGGCGTTGTGCATCAAGCGTGCGCAGGAACGCGATGTCGTCGTCCGGGGCGGCCGGACGGGGAGCCTGCTGGAGTGGCCGGCCCGCCCGGGGACGGCCCCACATGAACCACATCAGGGCGCCGATCAGGGGGACCAGGATGATCGCGAGGATCCATCCCGGTTTGGAGATACTGCGCACCTCATGCGGCCGCGACCGGATGCACTCGATGAGGGCATAGATCACCACCGAGAGAGCCAGTACCGCGAGCAGGACATAGAGACGGACCATGAGTCAATTGTAGGTGAGGGCCAAGCTGCGGGCAGCGGAATGTTCAGGCCGCCCGGTCGATCTCGCGGGCAGCGTAAACTTGAGGCGTGGCTTTTTGGAAATTCAGCGCACTGCGCCTTGGCATCATGGCCGTCATCTTCGTTGTCTGCCTGTTTTTGAGGCTGGGCGTCGTCTACTCCGCCATCGCCGCAGCGATCATGGGGTGGTGCATCACGTACCTGTTCTTCCGCAAGATGAGGGATGAAGCCGGGGCGGCACTGGCCCGCCGCTTCTCCAGCGGAGTCAAAGCGCCCAGGACTTCCACGGAGATTTCCGATGCGCTGGCCGAGGACGCAGCCGTGGATCAGTACGGCGAACTGACGGTGGATCCGTCCCGGAAGCCCCGCGAGGTACAGCAGCGGCCGGACGGAGCCCGCCCGGACGTGACCCGCTCAGACGTGAACCGCCCGGAGGACCAGGGCTGACCCGGTTCCACTTGGGGTGTAAACGGGCATTCGCACCAGGGCGGGCCGCTACATAAGCCGGGACACCACCCAGGGCGGGCCGCTACGTGAGTCGGGACACCACCAGGCCCAGTGCGAAGGCTATGGCGAACCCGAGATTGATCAGCCCGGTCTGCTTGAGCACCGGAATGAGGCTCTCGCGTTTCTTGCCCTTGAGCATCAGCGAACTCGGCGTCAGGCACGCCGGAACCAGCAGCAGGACCAGCAGGATCCACGGGAAGTCGTAGACCATGATCAGCGGCAGCAGGATGGCCACTGCCAGCATCATGACGTAGCTGATGCGCGCGACCTCGTCGCCCATCCGGACCGCCAAAGTCAGTTTCCCGACCTCCCGGTCCGTGGGAATGTCGCGGACGTTGTTGGCCATCAGCAGGGCGGTGGCGATCAGCCCGGTCCCGACCGCGCCGATGAAGGACGGCCAGCTGACCTGCAGGGCCTGGGTGTAGGTGGTTCCCATGGTGGCCACAATCCCGAAAAACAGGAATACGTACACTTCGCCGAGTCCGCGGTAACCGTAGGGGTTGTTGCCGCCGGTGTAGCCCCAGGCCGCGATCACGCAGCCCACGCCCACCAGCAGCAGCGGCCAGGTCTGGGACAAGATGATCAAGACGAGCCCGGCAACCATGGCCAGCCCGAAGCTGGCGAACGCGGCGGCCTTCACGGCCTTCGGCTTGGCCAGCCCGGATCCGGTCAGGCGCAGCGGTCCCACACGCACGTCATCGGTGCCGCGCACCCCGTCCGAATAGTCGTTCGCGTAGTTGACGCCGACCTGGAACAGGACCGCGACGAGCGCGGCGAGTACAGCATGCAGGGGCCGGAAGGATCCCAGTTCGTAGGCGGCAGCGCTGCCGACGATCACCGGAGCGACCGCCATCGGAAGAGTGCGGGGCCGTGCCCCTTCGAACCATTGCCCGGCTGTAGCCACTGTGGAAAATCCTAACCTGTGGGAGTCTGGTGCATCGTAGGCCGCGGGCGACCGCAGCAACGTTCTATTCTCGCGCATGAGGCTGAGGGGGCCTGCAGCCGGCCCCGCTGAAGTGCCTGATGTCACGGTTGCGGCAATTCGCCGCGGCCGCGCCCCGGGTGTGGCAGGGCCTCCTCTGCCGCTGAACGGCGCAGGATGTCCGCCACGGTCAACCGGTCCGGCTTCCCGTTGGGCAACAGCGGCAAAGCATCCAGGCGCACGATGTGGCGCGGGACGGCCGGCCCGCCGAGGGCCGCATGGACCCGGGCCCGGATGTCCGCCTCCGGAGCGGAACCGACGACGGCGGCGCACACCGTGGTGCCCCACTCTGGATCGTCGATGCCCGCCACCAGAACCGCCCGGATACCGGGCAGCCCTTCAATGACGTCCGCGACGGCCGCCGCGGAAACCTTGACCCCGCCGGTGATCAGCACGTCGTCCGCGCGTCCGCTCACGGTGAGCACACCGGCGTCGTCGACCTCTCCCAGGTCCTCGGTGCGGAACCAGCGGGTGCCGAGGGACTCGCTGAAGTGCGCGGCTGTCAGTTCGGGGTTGTCCAGGTAGCCGCTGGCGACCACGTCGCCGCCGATCAGGACCCGGCCCCGGTCCAGTCGCAGGGCTACGCCCGGAAGCGGCACGCCGTCGTAGATGCAGCCCCCGCAGGTCTCGCTCATGCCGTAGGTACGCACGATGTTCAGCGAATGTTTGGCAGCCTCGGACCGCAACGCCTCCGGCATCCGGGCGCCTCCCAGCAGGATTGCATCGAAGCGGCGCAATGCCCTGAGGGTTTCCGGCTCCCCGTCGGTGAGCAGCCGGTGCAGCTGGGTGGGCACCAGCGAGGTAATCCGGAACCGGTCGGTCAGCGCGGACGCCGCATCCGTGAACGCCTGGGCGGTGAACCCTCCCGCCAGGTCCATGGCCCACGGCCGCGTGCCGGCGTACAGCGAGCGGACCAGTACCTGCAGGCCGGCCACGTAGTTCGGCGCGAGCGCCAGCAGCCACTGGCCCTCGCTGCCCAGCCGCAGCGCGGTACCCATCGACGACGCCGCGAGCGCGTCGATGCCCAGCATGGTGGCCTTCGGGGTGCCGGTGGAGCCCGAGGTGCGGACCACTGCGGCGGTCCCGGGAACCGCTCCGGCCGAAGCCACCGGCACCGGCAGGCCGTCCGGCGTAATCTCGACGGCGGGGCCCTCGCCGCCCAGCGCCGCGGTCAGCGCCGACAGGGCCGGCTGGATATCCATGGCGCCCGCCCTAGAAGTAGTAGGGGAACGACGACCAGTCCGGGTCGCGCTTGGCCAGGAAGGCTTCCTTGCCTTCGACCGCTTCGTCCGTCATGTACGCCAAGCGGGTGGCCTCACCGGCAAAGACCTGCTGTCCGGCCAGGCCGTCGTCCGCCAGGTTGAAGGCAAACTTGAGCATTCGGATGGCCTGCGGGGACTGGCGGGCAATGTCCGCGGCGTATTCCAGCGCCACCTCTTCAAGCCGCTCGTGGTCTACCGCCTCGTTGACGGCTCCCATTCGGACCATGTCCTCGGCGGAATATTCGCGCGCCAGGAAGAAGATTTCACGGGCCGCCTTCTGGCCGATCTGCCGCGCGAGCAGTGCGGAACCGTAGCCGGCGTCGAAGCTGCCCACGGTGGCATCGGTCTGCTTGAACTTGCCGTGCTGGCGGGAAGCTATGGTCAGGTCGGACACCACATGCAGGGAGTGGCCACCGCCCGCAGCCCAACCATTCACGACGGCGATGACCACCTTGGGCATGGTGCGCATCAACCGCTGGACTTCCAGGATGTGCAGCCGGCCGGCGCGGGCGGGATCGATGAACTCGGCCGACTCGCCGGCTGCGTTCTCGACCGGATACCGGTAGCCGTCCCGGCCGCGGATACGCTGGTCGCCGCCGGAACAGAACGAGTGGCCGCCGTCCTTGGGCGAGGGGCCGTTGCCGGTCAGCAGTACGGTGGCCACATCCGGTGTCATTCGGGCATGATCCATGGCGCGGTAGAGCTCGTCCACGGTTCCCGGGCGGAACGCGTTGCGCACCTCGGGGCGATTGAAGGCAATGCGCACTGCCGGCAGGTCGCGGACCACGTTGCCGGCGGCGTCGCGCTCCACCTGCCGGTGGTAAGTCATGTCCTGGAAGTCAAAGCCCTCCACCACCCGCCAGCGCGTCGGGTCGAAGAGGTCGGAAACCTTCTCAGGCAGATCAGGGCGCGCCGGATTCCCGGTGCTGCCGCCTGAGGTGGTGGCGGGACTGGCTGGGGCGGGGTTCTCGGAAGTCACTCCTCGAGTTTATCGTTGCCTTTCCGAGGGCCCGGGCCGCGCTTCAGGTGGGGCAGAAGGGCCGGGTGATTGCGCCGGCCGGGGGACCCGGAACGCCGCCGCGGCCAGGAAGCTGCAGCACGCGGAGAGCCGCAGGAGGGCCCGCGGAAGGCGCGGGTTTGAAAGCGGTCCCGCCGCCTGCTCCCGGCGCAGGCGGCCTTGCAGGGAAATGCTAAGCATGCTTTGCTTGCGTCTGTAACCACACGCCCGGCTGCACAACCGTGTTGGCGGGGCCGTAATCGCCGCGGTAAGCCGCGGGAAGTGGCAAACAAAGGAGATGCAATGATCGCCAAGGATAAAATCGACAGCCTCATCGGCAGCAACGCAAATGTGATCGATTCCGAGGGAAACAAGATCGGTTCGCTCGGGGAGCTCTACCTCGATGACCGGACCGACGAGCCCAATTGGGCCACGGTCAAGACCGGTCTGTTTGGCATGTCCGAAACTTTCATTCCACTCGACGATGCCACCACGGACGGCGGTGACATTCGCGTGCCCTACAGCAAGGACCAGGTAAAGGATGCGCCCCGGATGGAACCCGACGGGCACCTGGACGAGACTGAGGAAGACCGGCTCTACCGGCACTACGGACTGGCCACAGCCACGGGCGGCTACGCCGAAACCGGCCGGACTGCAGGCACCAGCGGCTACGCCGATACGACCGGCACGACCGGTACCAGCGGCTACGCCGACACGACCGGCACCACCGGCTACGCAGGCGCCGGCGGCACGTCGGGCGTGACGGACCGGGACACTTACGCGGAGACTGCCGGCACACGCGGAACGAATGACGCTATGTCCCGGGCCGGGTCCGACGATGCGATGACCCGCTCTGAGGAACGCGTCCAGGTTGGAACCGAGTCCAGGGAAACCGGCAGGGCCAGGCTGCGCAAGTACATCGTCACCGAGAACGTGACCCAAACGGTTCCCGTCCAGCGTGAAGAGGTTCGCCTGGAGCGCGAGCCGATCACCGACGCGAACCGGGACGAGGCGCTCGGGGGGCCGGAACTCAGCGAGGCCGAGCACGAGGTGACGCTGCACGAGGAGCGGCCGGTGGTGGAGAAGGAAACCGTCCCGGTCGAACGGGTCCGGCTGGACAAGGACACCGTCACCGACCAGGAAACCGTGTCCACGGACGTACGCAAGGAAGAAATCGAGGCCGACGACGAGGGCCTGGGCCGTCCCGGCCGCTAAACAACCGCTTAATCATCGAGGTGCTCCGGCGCCGCAGAGGAAACCCCGGGGGCTCAGGCCGCCGGGGTTTCCTCGTGCTCACGGGAACAAGCCGACGCCTAGCCCGTCCTGGCCCCGTCACCAGTTGACCGGTTCCGGACCGGCGTGGGATTCTTTATAGAACGGTCGGTCGGTAATTTCGTTGTCTGCGACAGCCGAGCCGCCGACCGCTTTCATCGTTGGTCTTTTCAAGCGCGAGGGATTATTTCCATGGCTGAGGCATTCCTGATTGGCGGGGCGCGGACCCCGGTAGGCCGCTACGGAGGCGCACTGTCCGCGGTCCGT
>NZ_JBNHHB010000271.1:0-5821 GCF_059091905.1 Arthrobacter sp. Dra40 | reverse complement strand
TCCCGTACCTGACCGCCCGCGAGACGCCGCCGTACCCGCGCGCCACCAGCGTACAGAAGTGCATCCGCACCGCAGACATTGAAGAGGTCGGCAAGACCGTCCGGCACGGCACGTTCTTCCAGATGTGCGGCAACTTCTCCTTCGGCGACTATTTCAAGGAACAGGCCATCCCGATGGCCTGGGAGCTGCTGACCAGCCCGGTGGAGCAGGGCGGCTACGGCCTGCCGCCGGAGAAGCTCTGGATCACCGTGTACGAAGAGGACGAAGAAGCGCTGGCCATTTGGCGCGACCAAGTGGGCGTCCCGGCGGACCGGATCCAGAAGTCGGGCAAGAAGGACAACTACTGGTCCACCGGCCAGCCCGGCCCGGCCGGCCCCTGCTCGGAAATCTTCTACGACCGCGGTCCGGAGTACGGGATTGAGGGCGGCCCGATCGCCGACGAGACCCGCTACATCGAGATCTGGAACCTGGTCTTCATGCAGTACCAGCGCGGTGCGGGCATCGGCAAGGAAGACTTCGAAATTCTGGGCGAACTGCCGCAGAAGAACATCGACACCGGCCTGGGCATGGAGCGTCTCGCGATGATCCTGCAGGGTGTGGAGAACATGTACGAGACGGACCAGGTCCGCCCCGTACTGGACAAGGCGGCGGAGATTGCCGCCAAGGAGTACACCAGCGCGGAGTCCGACGACGATCCGCACCACACGGACGATGTCCGACTGCGCGTGGTGGCCGACCACGTTCGGTCCGCCCTGATGCTGATTTCCGACGGCGTGACGCCGTCGAACGAGGGCCGCGGCTACGTGCTGCGCCGGCTGATCCGCCGCGCCGTGCGTGCCATGCGCCTGCTCGGTGTGGAACGCGCCTGCCTGCCGGACCTGCTGCCGGTCTCCCGCGACGCGATGAAGGGTACCTACCCCGAGGTCGCCGAGGACTTCGAGCGGATCAGCCGGATCGCCTACGCCGAAGAAAAGGCGTTCCTGCGCACCATCGCCTCCGGCACGGCGCGGCTGGAAGAGGCCGTCAAGGAATCCAAGGCTGCCTCAAAGCCGATTTCCGGCGAGGACGCCTTCACGCTGCACGACACCTACGGCTTCCCGATCGACCTGACCCTGGAAATGGCGGAAGAAGCCGGCCTGCAGGTGGACGAGGCCGGATTCCGCACCCTGATGGCCGAACAGCGCCAGCGCGCCCAGGCCGATGCCCGCGGCAAGAAACTCGGCCACGCAGACGTGACCGTCTTCCGCCAGATGCTGGCCGAGGGCGGGACGGTCTTCACGGGCTACGACGAGCTGAAGACCGAATCCACGGTCCGGGGCATTGTCCGCGGCGGCGAAGTGCGTGGTTTTGCCGGGCAGGGCGAGGAAATCGAGCTGGTGCTCGACGCCACTCCGTTCTACGCCGAGGCTGGCGGCCAGGCCGCTGACGTCGGCCTGATCACCGGTGACGGATTCGTGGTCGAGGTGCTCGACGTGCAGAAGCCCGTCAAGGGCCTGAGCGTGCACAAGGCCGTGGTCCGCGAGGGCGAACTGCCCGCCGGCGCAACAGTGCAGGCCGCGGTGGATGCGCAGCGCCGCCATGCCGGCGAGCAGGCACACTCCGGCACGCACATCATCCATGCCGCCCTGCACCAGATCCTCGGCCCCGAGGCGCTGCAGCGCGGTTCCTTCAACAAGGCGGGCTACCTGCGCTTCGACTTCTCCTGGGGTGAAGGCCTGTCCGACGCCGCCAAGTCGGAGGTCGAAGAGGTTTCCAACCTTGCCATCCGCAACAACTTCGAGGTCCAGACCCGCGTGATGCCGCTGGCCCAGGCCCGCGAACTGGGAGCCATGGCGCTCTTCGGCGAGGCCTACGGCGACACGGTGCGCGTGGTGGAGATCGACGGCGCCTGGTCCCGCGAGCTTTGCGGCGGCACCCACGTGGAGGCCACATCGCAAATCGGTTCGCTGACCCTGCTGGGCGAGGCGTCGGTGGGCTCGGGCAACCGGCGCGTGGAGGCTTTCGTGGGCATGGAGGCCTTCCGCCACATGGCTGCCGAGCGCGCGCTGGTCAATGAACTGTCCGAAATGCTCAAGGTGCCAGGCGCCCAGCTGCCCGAGCGGATCGCCGCCACCTTGGCCAAGCTGAAGTCGGTGGAGAAGGAGCTGGACAAGCTGCGCAAGGAACAGCTTGCCGCCTCCGCCGGCGCGCTGGTCTCGCAGGCACAGGACGTGGCCGGAGTCCGCTTGCTGGCGCACAACGCCGGCGACCTCAGCGGCGCCGATGACCTGCGCAGCCTGGCCCTGGACCTGCGGGCCCGCCTGGGCACCGAGCCGGTCACCGTCGCGATGGCGGGGGTGGCCAACGGCCGCCCGCTGATCCTGGTCGCGACCAACGAAGCGGCCCGCGCCGCCGGCGTGAAGGCCGGTGCCCTGGTCAAGACCGCTGCCGGCGTGCTGGGCGGCGGTGGCGGCGGCAAGGACGACGTGGCCCAGGGCGGCGGATCCGATGCCACCAAGATCGACGAGGCCCTGGCCGCTGTGACCGCCGCGGTCGCCAACCGCTAGGCCGCCCGGCGTGTCTGCTCCCGATTATCCGCGCGGCACCAAGCTTGGTGTCGACGTCGGTGCGGTGCGTGTCGGCGTGGCCAGCTGTGATCCGGACGGGATCCTGGCCACCCCGGTGCGCACCCTGAAGCGCGATGCCAAAAAGGACAGCGACATCAGGGTTCTGGTGCGCGAGGTTGCCGAGCGGGACGCAGTCCAGGTGTTCGTCGGGCTGCCGCGCACGCTTTCGGGCGGCGACTCGGCGTCCACGGACATGGCCCGCGGCTATGCCCTGAAACTCGCCGCGGCGCTGGCCAGGGACGGGTCCACGGCCAGCGTCAGCCTGATTGATGAGCGCCTGACTACTGTTGCGGCGCACCGCGGTTTGCGGGAAGCTGGCATGGACACACGTCTACATCGTAAAGTGGTTGATCAGGTGGCTGCAGTGGGTATACTGCAGCAGGCCATTGACATGCAACGGGCCCAAGGTCAGGACGTGGGGACACCTGTCGCACCGCCCGCCGGCAGCCATGAGCCGGATGCCAGCCATGAGGAGCCGACGATTTCGCACGGAGATGACCGAAGCGGGGACCCCGGAACGTGAGCATGCACCCCGACGACTGGAACAACCTGCCTTCCCGGCGCGCCGCACGCGGACGCCAGGCCGCTGACCCGCGCTTTGACGACAGCGTCCCGCCGTACTGGGACGACGACGCCGTCCCCGAATGGGAGGAGGCGCCGACGGAAGAAGCGTGGCCCGACACGGCCGGCCAGCCTGGCGCTCCCGGGCGCGCCGCCGGGACCGGCGTGGACCAACCCGAGCCCCTCAGTGCCGGCGAGCCTGCCGGAGGTTGGCACGACCCGGAGCCGGCCACCGTCATCCAGCCGCACGTCCCGGCGCGGGACGGACGCGGCCGTTCCCATGAGCCCGGACCGGATGCCCTCAGCGATGAGCCCGGGATGGAGGCAGAAGCCGGCCAATGGGACAACGCCGTGGACGACAACCCGGCGGACGGCACTGCCGTGGACGACATCCCCGCGGACGACACTGCCGTCGACATCCCCGCGGACGACAACACTGCAGAAGAAGCCTGGGACGGCGTGGACGACAGCCGGGTTTATGAGGACGACGGACAGGTGTACCACGACGGCCGGCTGGACTTTTTCGAGGAAGAGCCCGCCCGCGGCCGGAAACGCCCCGTCCGCAGCAAGCAGCGCGCCCGCCGCCGGCGCAATATGATCATGCTGACCGTTTTCGCGGTGTTCGCCGCCGGTCTGGTGGGCGTAGTGCTTTTCCTGCAGAACCTGCTGGGCATGGGCAGCGGTCCCGAGGACTACGCCGGCCCCGGGGAAGGGCAGGTGACCTTCACCGTGGAACAGGGCGCTGGTCCCATTGCGATCGCAGCTTCCCTCGCGGAACAGGACATCGTCTCCAACAGCGAAATCTTCCTCGGCGAACTGGCCAGCCAGTCCGAGGGCCGCGAGGTCCAGCCCGGCGACTACCAGATGCAGTACAAGCTGCCGGCCGCCGACGCTGCCGCCATTTTGTTGGAGGACGTGGGGGAGAAGGTCTCCTACGCTGCCATCAACCGCACGCTGCGCCAGGACGAGGTCTTCGACGTCTTAAGCAAGGGCACGCAGATTCCAGCGTCCGAGTTCGCCGAACTGGCCAAGAACCCGCAGCAGTTCGGTTTGCCAAAGGAAGCCCGGAACATGGAAGGCTATCTCTTCCCCGGCGAGTACCGCTGGCCGCTGGAAGCGACGGCGAAGGACATCCTCTCCGAACTGGTGGCCAACACCAAGGAGCGACTGACCGCCGACGGCATCAAGGATCCGCACGAGCAGTTCCGGGTGCTGACCATCGCCAGCATTATCGAAGCCGAAGCCGGCGAAGCCGACTACGCCACGGTGGCGGGTGCGATCCAGAACCGCTTGAAGCCGGACAACACGGAAACGAACGGCCTGATCCAGTCCGACGCCACCGTAACCTACGGGCTGGGCCGGAAGGGCTACGACATCACGCCCGAGGAGAAGGCCGACAAGTCCAACCCGTACAACACGTACGCGCACACCGGCCTGCCGGCCGGGCCGATCAATTCGCCCGGCGGACCGGCCATCGACGCGGCGGCCCACCCGGCCGACGTGCCCTACTACTACTGGGTGACGGTCAACCTGGACACCGGCGAGACGAAGTTCGCCGAAACCCTGGCGCAGCACAACGCGTACACCAAGGAATACCTGCAGTGGTGCAGCAAGCAGGAAGCGGGCCGGTGCAGTTGACCGCCTGTCCTGCGGACAGCGTGCCTGCCGGTGCCCTGCGCGGGTCCGGGAAGTACCAGGCCGCGGTGCTCGGCCATCCGATCGGCCACTCGCGGTCGCCTGCCCTGCACCGGGCTGCCTACGAGCTGATCGGCTTCGATTGCAGCTACCGGGCCATCGACGTCACGGTGGACCAGGTCCCGCAGTTCATCCAACGCCTGCGGGCCGGGCGGGACTGGGCCGGACTGTCCGTGACCATGCCGCTGAAGGCTGCGATGGTCAGCCAGATGGACCACGTCAGTGAACTGGTGGGCCTGCTGGGCGTGCTCAACACCGTGGTACCGGAGTACGGCGGCCAGGGGCGGGTGACGCTGTCCGGCCACAATACCGACGTCGCCGGCATCGTGGGCGCACTGCGGAACGCCGGTGCTGCCGAGGGCCTGCCGGCAGTGATTCTCGGCGGCGGGGGCACAGCAGCCGCAGCGGCCGCGGCGCTGGCCGAGCTCAAACCGTCCGGCCTGACCGCGTGCCTGCGGGACCAGGCCAAGGCGGGCAGCGTGCAGAACATCGCCGAACATTTCGGCATGCCGCTGCGCCTGGCCGGCTGGGACCAGGCGTCGGCGGTGCTGCGGGAGGCCGGAACAGTGGTCTGCACGCTGCCGCCTCATGCAGCCGACTCCCTGGCCGGCGAATTGGCGGCGGAGGCAGGAACCGACTCGAGCGGCCGCGTGTTGCTCGATGTTGCCTACGACCCTTGGCCCAGCGCCCTGGCGGCCGCCTGGGAACGCCGCGGCGGCCTGGTGGTCCACGGACTGGAAATGCTGATCTACCAAGCGGTGGAGCAGGTGCGCCTGTTCGCCGGCGATCGCTTCACCGACGCCGCGGAAGTCACAAATGTGATGTGTGACGCGGTGGGTGCCCCGCGGCGCTAAACCGCCCGCCGATGCATGGCAGTATTGAATCCATGTTGCGTTGGTTAACCGCCGGTGAATCCCATGGTCCGGCCCTGGTAGGAATTATCGAAGGCGTCCCCGCCG
>NZ_JBNHHB010000270.1:0-5895 GCF_059091905.1 Arthrobacter sp. Dra40 | reverse complement strand
GCGCTCGTAGTAATCGTTCTTGATCAGGTAGTCGAGCTTCTCTTCCAGGTCGTGGAAGAACACCGTGTTGTTGTTGACGTGCTGCAGGAAGTACTGGCGCGCAGCTTCGCGGTCGGCTTCGAACTGGATGCTTCCGTCCGGGCCGTAAAGGTTGAGCATGGCGTTGAGCTCGTGGTAGCCCAGCCCCTTGAATGCCGCCGGCAGCTCAGCCTTGGCGTCGGCTACGGCCGAGTGTGCAACTGTCGTTTCCAAAAGTGTTCCAATCCTTGCTTGACCCGGTCAACGTCCTCGGACGTGCCCATGAGTTCGAATCGATAGAGAAGCGGTACCTGGCACTTGGCTGCGATTTTCTCCGCGGCCAGGCAGAAAGTTGTGCCGAAATTCGTGTTGCCGGAACCGATCACGCCGCGCAGCAGGCGCCGGTTCTCCTCGCGGTTGAGGAATTTGATGACCTGCGGCGGAATCGAGTTCCTGCCGGATTCCCCGCCATACGTCGGCAGCACCAGCACGAACGGCCGGAGTGCGTGCAGCGTATCTTCCTGGGTGCGCAGCGGAATCCGTGCCGCCGGCAGTCCCAGTTTCTGCATGAAGCGGTCCGTGTAGCCGGAGGCGGAGGAAAAGTAGATCAGATCCGTCTCGGCGATCCCGCCGGTTGCCGGACCTGCCTGCTGCGCGCTGGCGCTCTCGCTCATCAGCAGCTCGGTCATGGCGCGTGCTTCTGGTTTCGGGCGGACCCGGTCAGGCCACCGAGGCAGCGGCCTGGGCCAGCTCCTCGATCTTGTCGGGGCGGAAGCCGGACCAGTGATCCTGCTCGGTGACCACGACCGGGGCCTGCATGTAACCGAGGGAACGGACACGCTCCAGCGCTTCAGGATCCTGGGACAGGTCAACGCTTTGGTAGGCGATGCCCTTCTTGTCCAGAGCCCGGTACGTGGCGTTGCATTGCACGCATGCTGGCTTGGTGTAAACCGTTACAGTCATGGTCCTTCTCCCCTAATAATCGGTACGCGTATCTGCTGTTTTCGTGGCCGTGCGCCTTCCCTGAGAAGGACCCGCACTCCCTGCCCGCCAGCGGTTCCAATACTACATCTAGTGGACGCGGCCACCCGGAACCCCAAGATGATGTATTACAAGTATGTCATTCCTTCTCCGGCTTCGTCCACAGCCCATGGGGATATCTTCCATGGGTTAAACAGTTGAATTTCCGGCGTTCGCGACTCGTCGTCCACAGCCTGTGGATCCCCCGCCCACAACTTCGGAAAAGGTCGTGTCGTGGTTTTGTCGGCGTGTCGCACGTAGGGGCGCAACTACTAGATGTAGTGGTCCGTCATCCATGGAGCATCCTCCCGCCGACCCATCTGTGATCCAGACGATAGCGGCTGCCTCTGACTGTCCCACGCCGAGTTCCACACCGTTTATAGAACGCCACGCCGGGCCGCCGCATTCCACATGCGCCCCGTTGTCGTGACCGTCGCGCCAGACAGGCGTCGCGTCAGGCAGGCGTGGCCGACGTCGGCGCAGCGGCCACCATTACCGTGGAGCGCCAAGCCCCTGAAGCCGTTCCAGGGCCGCAGGGGCGACGTCCTTCGGTTGAACCTCACATCCTCAGGATGGATTTATCCGATTCCGGGTTACAACTCTCGTTCACCCCATCGACTGCCGCGACGACCAGCCCAAGGTAAACTTGCCTTCAACGCAAAGAAGCCATAGGAGATCTGATGGTCAACACCGTGCATCTGCGCACGCTGCTGGAAGTAACGCGGCGCGGGTCCTTCGCCGCCGCCGCTGCCAACCTGGGCTACACGGCCTCGGCGGTCTCGCAGCAGATGTCGGCGCTGGAACGTGAGACGGGTGCCAAGCTCTTCGAGCGTTCAGCGCGTAGTGTGCAGCCGACTGAGACTGCTGTGGTGATGTCGCGGCACGCTGCCAAGGTCCTCACTGATATCGACGCCCTGCTGGCTGCTACCGCACGCAGCCACGACACCAGCACGCAGGAGATCCGGCTGGGCATCTTTCCCAGCTTGGCCACGTACGTCCTCCCCCGCCTGCTGCAGGCACCCAACTGGCCAAACCTAGGGATCAACCTCAAGGTATCGGTCGCGGAGCCGGGTCAGACCATCCAGGGCCTGCGGACCGGCGGCGGGCTGGACGTAGCCTTGGTGTTCCAAGTCGGCCAGGGCGGGTTGGCCTGGCCCAACACGGTGAGCAGGCAATGGATCGGGGACGACAATTTCCGCGTGGTGCTGCCCGAATCCTGGGGTATCCGCCCCGGTGCTTCGGTGACAGCCTCACAGCTGGCCGAGATGCCCTGGATCATGCACCATCCGGGCACATCGGACGCCACCGTGATCGAGCGCCTCTTCGCCAGCTGCAACCTCCACCCCCGGGTGGTGGCCTACTGCGACGACTTTAACGCCAGCCTCGCCATGGCCGGCGCCGGACTCGGAGCTGCCCTGGTTCCGGAACTGGCCATGCAGCACGGCCCGGACGGCGTCGTGGTGCTGGACGTTCCGGAAATCCGGCTGGCCCGGAACATCTTCGCACTGCTGATGGACGATCGGCACAACGCCCGGCTGGGCCTGTTCATGGACCAGCTTTCGGCGATTCTGCACGACCTGAGCATCACCACGCGACGCGTCTGAACGGAACCCCCGGCACACCGGCACAGCCGGAAACGCCGCCGCGTCCTCCGGATCCCTTGGCCGGAAAGGCCTCGCCGCCCGGTGGGGGCGGCGCCACCATCCGCGTTCGCTGTGAGCTGAAACTCCAAGCCGCGGCGCAGTCACACGCACCGGCACGTGGTGGACATCTGATGCAAGCCGACACCCGGGACGCATGAATCGGGCGCTATCCGTGAATCAGGCGGATCCCCGGGAGCCAAAGCGCAGGGCAGCCGGCACCGAAGGACGGGAACCAAAAAGTCCGGCACAAACTTGTCTGTTTGTGCCGGACCTTTGTTGAGTGGTGGAGCTGAGGGGACTCGAACCCCTGACCCCCTGCATGCCATGCAGGTGCGCTACCAGCTGCGCCACAGCCCCGTAATCCTTGCGGATTCCGCATCGCTTCCTTCGAAGCAACTTGAATATTCTATGCAGAGACCGGCACGGATTCCAAATCAGAGGAAGAGCCGCGCGGGCCGCTGCTGCCGGACAGAACGGCCGGCGCTGCCCCGGGCCACTCTGCCCCGCGGCTACTCCGTAGACGTGGGAGACGGCTTGTCCTCCAACTGCAGGTCGATGAAGGGGCAGTCCTTCCACAACCGCTCCAAGGCATAGAAGACGCGGTCTTCCTGGTGTTGCACATGGATAACAACGCCCGCGTAGTCAAGCAGCACCCAGCGTCCTTCGGACCGCCCTTCCCGGCGGACCGGACGCAGGTCCTGCTTGTGCAGTTCCTCTTCGATGCCGTCGACAATCGCATTCACCTGGCGTTCGGTCGGTGCCGAAGCAATCAGGAATACGTCGGTGATGGCCAGCCGCTCGCTGACGTCGATTGCGACGATGTCTTCGGCGATTTTGTCGCTGGCTGCCTTCGCAGCGGTGCGCGCGATGGCGATGGAACTCTCGGGTGCGGTCATGTGTCTCCTTGGAATGTAAACCAGCGTTTGAGTGGCGGCCTTAGCCGCCGAAGAATCCGAGCATCATGGCAATGCCGGCGGCAAATGCAGCGGCACCCAGCACCAGGGCGGCGCCCACTGCAGCCCTGGTCCGGCGGAGCCGGGCCAGGCCGGCGGTCCGGGCATCGAGGGGATCCAGCCCGTAGGCGCTGCTGGCCTTGAGCGGGTGGATGGTGGCCCCGCGTCCTTCGGCCAGCGCTTCGGCCTCAGCCAGGATCTTTGACCGGGGGGTTCCGACAACCGCGTCGACCTGCCGGAAGGCAGGTTTTGGTGCCTGCTCCGGCGGTGTCCCGACCCGTGGCATCGGGACGGCCTGAGTGGCATCCGGTGCTGAGCGCTGGGCTGTCTGTCGCCCGGCTGTCTGTCGCTGGGCTGTCTGGCGCTGCGCTTGTGTCTGTCGCTGACCCGTTTGCGTTGCCGGCCGCTTGTCAGCCGCCGGCTTTTGCTGGCCAGGAAGTGTCTGCGCCGGGGCAGCCGTAGTCACGACCGGAACGTAGGACGTTGAGGACGGACGGAGGATGTGCTGGTCTGTCCCGGGGACGCCCACAAATTCCATCGGAGCTGAGGCAATGTCGGCCACCGGCCGTTCTGCCGCTGTATGGCGGCGCTGCTCGTTCTCGTCGCTCAGCCGCTTCTTGTCGGCAGCCCTGCGGTTGAGCACTGCCGCACGCTCGGCCAGGGCCTTCTGCTGGGCCAGCAGTTCCAGGTCCACTTCATGCGGATCCTGCTCCTGCCGGGCCTCCATCATGGCGACCATGTTCTTCGCTTGGCCCATCAGCAGGTCGCGGGCGGCCAGGGCCTGCTGGACAGTCATCTCGCCGGCCTCAACAGCTTCCCTGCCTGCTTCGGAGAGCTGCCGGTCCGGGGATTCGGAGAGCTGCTGGGCCGGGGATTCGGCGGCGGGCTGGGCCGGATGCCGTCCGGTGTCCCCGCCGCGCCGGGCACGGCGGCCACCCTCGATCGGCGGACGCTGCGGTTCGTACGGGACATCTGCCGGCGCACCGGAGGTACGCGCCCGGGCATCCGCAGCCGGGGCAGGCGTGGTGTGCGGGCCTGCCGGTGAAGCTGCGGCACCGGAGGGTTTGGGCCGCGAGTCTGCCGGTGCACTGGCGGGGACGCGGTTCTCGCGCTCCAATTGCTGCTGGCGCAATTGCCGCCGTGTGGGCACCTGCTCCTGTTCCGGGGCCGGAATCTTGGGCAGCGCCGCGGTCAGGGTCTTCAGTGCACGGTGCGCCTCACGCTCACGGGCGCGCGTTTGAGATGTCCGCTCGCCCTGGCGTTCACGGGAGGCACTCCTGCTGTCGCCGGAGGTGCCGGAAACCTCTCCCCCGCCATCGGCGGGGGCAACTGCCTGGGCATCCGAGGCTTGCGAGCCGCTTGCGGAGGCGGACTCCGGAACCGTTCCGGCGCCGTCGCGCTGCATCCGGATTTCCCGGCGGCTGCGCGGCGGCTGGGATTGATTGCTCATGCTTTGCTGATCACCCAGAAGTAAACGACTGATTTCATTGGCTTGGTTGAAGTTGGCTCACGGCTGCGGCGCTCTCGGGCGCCCGCCGGTAGAGACCGTACTTGGCTATGTACTGTACTACGCCGTCCGGCACCAGGTACCAGACCGGCTGGTCGTCGGCCACCCTGTCGCGGCAATCCGTGGAGGAAATGGCCATGGCCGGAACCTCCAGCAGGCTCACGTCCTTGCGGCCCAGGTTATGCAGCTCGTGCCCCGGCCGGGTCACGCCCACAAAGTTGGCCAGCGACCACAGTTCGTCAATGTCCTTCCAGGACATGATCTGTGCCAGCGCGTCCGCTCCGGTGATGAAGAATAGTTCCGCATCGGGCCGGGCCGCGCTCAGGTCACGCAGCGTGTCGATCGTGTAGGTCAGCCCTGGCCGGTCAATGTCCACCCGGCTGACAGTGAACCGCGGATTCGATGCTGTCGCGATCACGGTCATCAGGTAGCGGTGTTCAGCCGGACTGACCTCGCGCCCGCTCTTTTGCCAGGGCTGGCCGGTAGGGACAAAGACCACCTCGTCCAGCCCAAAAACCGCCGCTACCTCGCTGGCCGCCACCAGGTGTCCGTGGTGGATCGGGTCAAACGTTCCGCCCATGACGCCAAGCCGGAGCTTGCGCCCCGGGTAGGTGAGGTGCAGGTTTCCGGCTTGCGGGGCTTTAACAGGCAGCGCGGGCACGAACGGCTAGTGGCGCGCTTGGCCGTGATCGTGCTTGTTCGGGTGCTGGCGGTGCGGGTCCACGTGCTCCTCGACGGCCGAGTGGCGCTGGCC
>NZ_JBNHHB010000269.1:0-5914 GCF_059091905.1 Arthrobacter sp. Dra40 | reverse complement strand
TTCTCTGGGCCAGGACACCAAGTTCTCGGTCGTAAAGAACACCCTGACTGGCATTGCAGCCAAGGAAGCCGGCATCGACGCGTTCGAAGGCCAGCTTTCCGGACCCACTGCTATCGCCTTCATCAAGGGTGACGCCGTTGCAGCCGCCAAGTCCCTGACGGATTTCGCAAAGTCCAACCCGCAGCTGGTCATCAAGACCGGCATCTTCGAGGGCAAGGCCCTTGACGCAACCGCCGTTGCTGCGCTGGCCGCTCTCGAATCCCGCGAGCACCAGCTGGCCCGCGTCGCCGGTGTCCTCAAGGCTCCGATGTCCGCACTGGCCCGCACCCTCGATGCGCTGCGCATCAAGCAGGAGGAGAACGGTGGCGCTGCTGCCGAGGCTCCGGCAGAGGCTCCGGCCGAAGCTGCCGACGCCGAAGCTCCCGCTGCCGAAGCAACCGAGGCCCCGGCCGAGGCTGCTGCCGAAGAGCAGTAAGACTCTTCACCAACCAACTCTTGGTGCGGACACACCAGCCGCATCACCTATCAGGAAGGACGCCAACCATGGCGAAGCTCACCAACGAAGAGCTCATTGAAGCTTTCAAGGAACTGACCATCATCGAACTCTCCGAGTTCGTCAAGCTGTTTGAGGAGACCTTCGAGGTCACCGCTGCTGCTGTTGCTGTTGCCGGCCCCGCCGGTGGCGGCGCTGGCGAAGCCGCTGCTGAGGAGCAGACCGAGTTCGACGTCGTCCTCGAAGCTGCAGGCGAAAAGAAGATCGCAGTGATCAAGGAAGTCCGCGCCCTGACCTCCCTGGGCCTCAAGGAAGCCAAGGACCTGGTCGACAGCGCTCCGAAGGCAGTCCTCGAAGGCGCCACCAAGGAAGCTGCCGAGAAGGCCAAGGAAGTTCTCGAGGCTGCCGGCGCTACCGTCACCCTCAAGTAAGCTTCTTCAGCTGCTGCAAAGCCCCGCCGCCCTCACAGGGCGGCGGGGCTTTGTGTTGTGTCCACAGGTCAGGCCGGATCGGAAATATCGGCGACGGTGGCCCCGAGCGCCGAAGTCAGTGCATCGGCATCGACAAAGGCGGAGTGTCCGTGTTCCCCGGCACCGAGGGAAATCCGCCGGCCGCGGATGGACTCGTCGGCGTATACCGGCCATGCAGTGGTGCTGCCCAGCGGGGTGATGGTCCCGCGCCGGTAACCCGTTGCTTCGAAGGCGACATCGGCGTGCGGCAACGAGAGTTTGTTGACCCCCAGCAGCGACCGGAGCTTGGGCCAGGAGATCTGGCGGTCCCCCGGGATGAGGGCGAACAGGAACGAACCGTCCTTGTGCTTCACCACCAGGGTCTTGACGATGTCTGCCTCGGCGATGCCCAACAGCTGCGCTGCTTCTGCAAGACTGCGGGCACCGGAACGCTCGGCCACCTCGACCTGGAGCGATAGCGATTCGGCGCCGGCCAGGAAACGTTGCAGGCCGGCGGGCAGGGCGGGGGCGTCAGGTTCGTTGGTCATGCCCGGTTTAAGCCCGGGCGGCCAGCCGGTATTCCCGGCCGGCACCGCCGGGCCTGCCTGGACCCCTAGTCCCGGTACAGCAGCAATGCTTCGCCCTGGCCGCCGCCGCCGCACAAGGAGACCGCTGCCTTGCCGGTCCCTCGCCGGCGCAGTTCGCAGGCTGCCGTCAGAGCCAGCCGGGCGCCGGAGGCACCGATCGGATGGCCCAGCGCGATGGCGCCGCCGTGGATATTGCACTTCTGAAGCGGGTAGTCCAGGTCCTTCAGGGACTGCACTGCCACAGCGCCAAAGGCCTCGTTGATCTCGATGAAATCCAAGTCGGCGGTGGTCCAGCCGGCCCGCTTGAGCGCCTGCGAGATGGCGTTGGACGGCTGGGACTGCAGCGAGGTGTCCGGGCCGGCTACTTGGCCGGGGCGGCCGACGACGGCAAGCCAGTCGAGGCCGTTGTCCTCCGCGAAGCCGCGGCTCGCCACGATCACGGCAGCAGCGCCGTCGGACAGCGGGGAGGAGTTCCCGGCCGTGATGGTCCCGTCCTTGGCGAAGGCGGGGCGCAGCGGGGCCAGGCTCTCTTCCGTGGTCTGCGGCCGGACGCCCTCGTCGCTGTCGACCACCAGATCCTCCCCGCGGCGCTGCGGGACGGTGACCGGGACGATCTCGTCGTCGAAGACCCCGTTCTTCGCAGCGGCAGCGGCCCGCTGGTGGGACGCCGCGGCCACTTCATCCTGCGCCGCGCGGGCGATTCCCAGCTCGGCGTTCCGCCGCTCGGTGGAAACACCCATGGACTCGTGGTCGAAGGCGTCGGTGAGACCGTCGTGGGCCGTGGCATCCAAAGCGGTCATGCTCCCGTACGTCCAGCCCTGGCGGGAACCCGGGAGCAGATGCGGGCCGTTGGTCATCGACTCCTGTCCGCCGGCCACCACCACCTGCGCCTCGCCGCAGCGGATCAGCCGTGCGGCGTCCGTGATGGCCGCCAGCCCGGACAGGCAGACCTTGTTGAGCGTCACGGTGGGGACGTTCCAGCCCAGCCCGGCGGCTATGGCTGCCTGCCGGGCAGGGTTCTGGCCGGCTCCGGCCTGGATGACGTGGCCCATGATGACCGCGTCCACCTGTTCGGCCGCGACGCCGGAGCGCTGCAAGGCGGCCGCAATGGCCTTGCCCCCGAGCTCGGCGGCCGTGAATGATGCGAGCTGGCCGTTCAGCCGTCCATTGGGAGTCCGCGCCCCGTGGAGGATGACGACGTCGTCGCGGCTGCTGTTGTTTTCGGCCATGGCCTCTGCCTCTTTCCGCGCCGGCCGCCGCAGCCGGAAAAACTGCGGACGGAGACTGGTGTCGTAGGTATGATCTGATTCACAGATTACCCGTCCCGGGCAACTCGCCTGAAGCGCAGCCCGGAAAATGCGGGCTGCGGGGTATATGCTGATGGCGTTGTCTTGGGGAAGGCAACGCGAAGACGCACTTTTCGCCTCGTGACGCAATGGCCGCACCGCGTTTCGCACGGCGCGTGCCGCTCGTATCCCGCCGTCGGGGGAGCGGTCACCTGTGCCTGCCCTGCATGCTGGACAATAAGCAGCGCGGTCCCGTACACTTGGTATTTGCGTCTTCCCTCAAAACCTTTGGCCTTCATATAGCGGTGGGCTTCGCCACGCCCTATCTGTGTTTAACAGCAGATCGTGCGGCGGGCAAGGATCATATAGCGGATCCAGGTGGTGTCCGGACCTCACACGGGGTGCCGGCATGCGGAAGCGCAGGACAAGCCTGAAGGTCTGTGGAAGGATCCCTCTTGGTCGCCTCGAGCACCTCTAATACCGATACCGCTAACAGCCTGCTGGACGCCTCGTCAAACGACGGAGCAACCCGGCGGCTCTCATTCGCCAAGATTCACGAACCTCTTGACGTTCCCAACCTGCTCGCCCTTCAGACCGACAGCTTCGACTGGCTGGTCGGCAACGAACGCTGGAAGGCGCGCGTAGCCAAGGCCCAGGAAGAAGGCCGCCAGGGTGTGGCCACCACCTCCGGCCTCGCCGACATCTTCGAAGAGATCTCCCCGATCGAGGACTTCCAGGGCACCATGTCCCTGAGCTTCTCGGAGCCGGAGTTCGCCGATCCGAAGTACACCATGGCCGAGTGCAAGGACCGGGACGCCACGTTCTCGGCGCCGCTGTACGTCAAGGCCGAGTTCATGAACAACAACACGGGCGAAATCAAGCAGCAGACCGTGTTCATGGGCGACTTCCCGCTGATGACCGACAAGGGCACCTTCGTCATCAACGGCACCGAGCGCGTCGTCGTCTCCCAGCTGGTCCGTTCGCCTGGAGCCTACTTCGAGAAGACCGCCGACAAGACCAGCGACAAGGACATCTTCACGGCGAAGATCATCCCGTCCCGCGGCGCCTGGTTCGAGCTCGAAATCGACAAGCGCGACCAGGTCGGCGTCCGCCTCGACCGCAAGCGCAAGCAGTCCGTCACCGTGCTGCTCAAGGCCCTGGGCTGGACCGAAGGCCAGATCCTGGAGACCTTCGGCGGGTACGACTCCATCCGCGCCACGCTGGAGAAGGACGCCACGCAGACCCAGGAAGAAGCACTCCTGGACATCTACCGCAAGCTGCGTCCGGGCGAGCCGCCCACAGTCGAGGCTGCCCAGTCGCTGCTGGACAACCTGTACTTCAACCCCAAGCGCTACGACCTGGCGAAGGTCGGCCGCTACAAGATCAACCGCAAACTCGGCATCGACAAGCCGCTGACGGATCCGGACGCCTCGGTCCTGAACAATGACGACATCGTCGCCATGATCAAGTTCCTGGTGGCGCTGCACGCCGGCGAGACCACCATCCCGGGCAAGCGCGACGGCGCCGACCACGACATCCGCGTCGAGATCGACGACATCGACCACTTCGGCAACCGCCGCATCCGCGCGGTCGGCGAACTGATCGAGAACCAGGTCCGCACCGGCCTCTCGCGCATGGAGCGCGTGGTCCGCGAACGCATGACCACCCAGGATGTTGAAGCGATCACCCCGCAGACGCTGATCAACATCCGGCCCGTGGTGGCAGCGATCAAGGAGTTCTTCGGCACTTCCCAGCTGTCCCAGTTCATGGACCAGAACAACCCGCTGGCCGGCCTGACGCACAAGCGCCGCCTGTCCGCGCTGGGCCCGGGCGGCCTCTCCCGCGACCGCGCCGGCATGGAAGTCCGTGACGTGCACCCCTCGCACTACGGCCGCATGTGCCCGATCGAGACCCCTGAAGGCCCGAACATCGGCCTGATCGGCTCGCTGGCCTCTTACGGCCGGATCAACGCCTTCGGTTTCATCGAGACTCCGTACCGCAAGGTCGTCAACGGCCAGGTCACCGACCAGGTGGATTACCTGACGGCCGACGACGAGATCGAGTGCGTGATCGCCCAGGCGAACGCTCCCCTCACCGAGGACCTGCACTTCGAAGAAGACCTGGTCCTCAGCCGTGAGCGCGGCGGCGGCGGCGAGCCGGTGCTGGTACCGGGCGAGGAAGTCGACTACATGGACGTCTCCCCGCGCCAGATGGTGTCGGTCGCGACGGCCCTGATTCCGTTCCTCGAGCACGACGACGCCAACCGCGCGCTGATGGGCGCCAACATGCAGCGCCAGGCTGTGCCGCTGCTGCGTTCGGAAGCCCCGCTGGTCGGCACCGGCATGGAGCGCTACGCGGCTGTTGACGCCGGCGACTCCGTGGTCGCGGCCAAGGCGGGCGTGGTCACCGAGGTCTCCGCCGACCTGGTCACTGCGCTGAACGACGACGGCACCGAGACCCGGTACCCGATCATGAAGTTCGCCCGCTCCAACCAGGGCAACGCGTACAACCAGCGCGTCCTCGTCGCCGAGGGCCAGCGACTGGAAGTCGGCAGCATCATCGCCGACGGCCCGTCCACCGACCAGGGCGAACTGGCCTTGGGCAAGAACCTGCTGGTGGCGTTCATGTCCTGGGAAGGCCACAACTACGAGGATGCGATCATCCTCTCGCAGCGTGTGGTCTCCGACGACGTGCTGACCTCCATCCACATCGAGGAGCATGAAGTTGATGCCCGCGACACCAAGCTTGGTGCCGAGGAAATCACCCGTGACATCCCAAACGTGTCGGAGGAAGTGCTCTCGCAGCTGGACGAGCGCGGCATCATCCACATCGGTGCTGAGGTTGAGGCCGGAGACATTCTGGTCGGCCGCGTCACTCCGAAGGGCGAGACCGAGCTGACTCCGGAAGAGCGCCTGCTGCGCGCCATCTTCGGCGAGAAGTCCCGCGAAGTGCGCGACACCTCCCTGAAGGTGCCGCACGGCGAGTCCGGCACCGTCATCGGCGTGCGGATCTTCGACCGCGACAACGACGACGAGCTGCCCCCGGGCGTGAACCAACTGGTGCGCGTGTACGTGGCGCAGAAGCGCAAGATCACCGACG
>NZ_JBNHHB010000268.1:0-5915 GCF_059091905.1 Arthrobacter sp. Dra40 | reverse complement strand
CTAGCCGCAGTAAGCGCCGGTGGAGGCGGAGTTCACCAGCTTGGCGTACTTTGCCAGGACGCCGGTGGTGAACTTGGGCGCCAGCGGCTCCCAGCCCACCCTGCGGGTTTCCAGCTCGGCTTCGTCGACCAGCAGGTCAAAGCTGCGGGCCGCGATATCCACGCGGATCCGGTCGCCGTCGCGCACAAAGGCAATCGGACCGCCGTCGACCGCTTCGGGCGCCACGTGCCCGATGCACAATCCGGTGGTGCCGCCGGAGAACCGGCCATCGGTGAGCAGCAGCACGTCCTTGCCCAGCCCGGCGCCCTTGATCGCTCCGGTGATGGCGAGCATCTCGCGCATGCCCGGGCCGCCCTTGGGGCCTTCGTAGCGGATCACCACCACGTCACCCGCCTTGATCTGGCCGTTGTTCAGGGCGTCCAGGGCGCCCTGCTCCCGTTCGAACACCCGGGCGGTGCCCTCGAAGACATCGGCGTCGAAGCCGGCGCTCTTGACGACGGCTCCCTCAGGCGCCATCGAACCGTGCAGGATGGTGATGCCGCCGGTCTTGTGGATCGGGTTGTCCAGCGCGCGCAGGATCTTGCCGTCGACGTCCGGCGGGTTGATCTCCGCCAGGTTCTCGGCCACTGTCTTGCCGGTGACGGTCAGGCAGTCGCCGTGCAGCAGGCCGGCGTCGAGCAGGGCGCGCATGATGACGGGCACGCCGCCGATCTGGTCCACGTCGGTCATGACGTAGCGGCCGAACGGCTTCAGGTCGCCAAGATGCGGGATCTTGTCCCCGATCCGGTTGAAGTCCTCGAGCGTGAGGCCCACCTGCGCCTCGCGGGCGATCGCCAGCAGGTGCAGCACGGCGTTGGTGGATCCGCCGAAGGCCATGGTGACGGCGATGGCATTCTCGAACGCCTTCTTGGTCATGATGTCGCGGGCCGTGATGCCCAGCCGCAGCAGGTTCACCACTGCCTCGCCGGACTTGTGCGCGAAGACATCACGACGGCGGTCCGCCGAGGGCGGCGCGGCGGAGCCGGGCAGCGACATGCCCATGGCCTCGCCGATGCACGCCATCGTGTTCGCTGTGTACATGCCGCCGCAGGCGCCTTCACCCGGGCAGATGGCGCGTTCGATCCGGTCCAGGTCGCCGCGGCTCATCTTGCCCGCGGCACAGGCACCAACTGCCTCAAAGGCGTCGATTAAGGTGACCTGCTTCTCCGACCCGTCCTCGAGCTTCACGAAGCCGGGCATGATGGAACCGGCGTAGAGGAAGACGGCGGCCAGGTCCAGCCGGGCCGCGGCCATCAGCATGCCCGGCAGGGACTTGTCGCAGCCGGCCAGCAGCACCGAGCCGTCGATCCGCTCCGCCTGCATGACGGTTTCGACCGAGTCGGCGATGACTTCGCGGGAAACCAGCGAGAAGTGCATGCCCTCGTGCCCCATGGAAATGCCGTCCGAGACGGAGATGGTTCCGAACTGCATCGGGAAACCACCGCCGGCGTGCACGCCTTCCTTGGCGCCCTGGGCCAGCCTGTTCAGGGAGAGGTTGCAGGGGGTGATTTCGTTCCAGGAACTGGCGACGCCGATCTGCGGCTTGGCGAAATCGTCGTCCCCCATCCCCACTGCTCGGAACATCCCGCGCGCCGGAGCGGCGTGGATGCCATCGGTGACGACCCGGCTACGGGGCTTGATATCAGGAGTTACGTCCGCGCTCATGTTTTTGATTCTATGACCCGCACCGCACTGCCGAAGGCATATTACGACGGCGGCGCCTTACCTTTCGGCAGGAACGCCCCTCAATGTGATGTCGGCCGCTTCCCTGCTGCCGCCGTGCGCCCAAGGCCTCAACCTTGCTGGCTGGCGATTGCCGCAGCTTCCTGCTGCAACATCCCGATCACCCGGTGCACGCTGCTGCGCTCAGCCACATCGCTGCGCGCCAGCACCACTATGGTCCGGCTGGCGCGGATTCCCTCCAGCGGCCGCATCACGAATCCGCGGGCAGTCTGCGCCTTCCGCGAGGTGAACCGCGGCACCACGGCCAGCCCGTGCCCGGCGGCAACCATCGCCTCCATCACGCGCAGGTCCGCATAGCGCGTGGTCCGTTTGGCCAGCCTGCCGGTGCGTGCTTCGATTTGACGCAACACCTGCTCGAACGGAAAGCCCTGGGGCACGCCGATCCATGGATGGTCCACGACATCCTCGGGCCGCAGGGTGTCCAGCCCGGCCAGCGGATGGCCCGCCGGCATCGCCACATCAAGCGGTTCGTCCAGCAACGGCAGCACCGCAATGCCGCGTCGCGCGAAGGCCTCGGCGCCCTGCTGGCTGTGGGCCAGCACCAGATCGTAATCGGCTGCCAGCGGCAGAAACCCGTCCACGGAGGGGTCTTCCAGGCAGGGTTCAAAGTGCAACCCCTCGATTTCCTGCAGGCGATACATCAAGCCCGGCAGGAACATTTCGGCGGCACTGGGAAAAAACGCGGCGCGGATTTGGTTCTGCCAGCCGCTGCGGTAGCCGTCCACGGTGGCCTGGGCCCGTTCCATAGCGGCCGATACGTCCGAGGCAGCCGCGGCCATGGCCAGCCCGGCTTCGGTCAGCCGCACTCCCCTGCCGGCTCTCTCCACCAGCACCACGCCCACTTCCTCCTGCAGCACCTTCAGCTGCTGGGAGACCGCCGACGCTGTGACCTTCATCGCAGCCGCAGTCGCGACGACAGACCCCCGGTCGCCCAGTTCGCGCAGTATTTGGAGCCGCCTGATGTCCATGAAGCGATCCTACATAGAGGGCTAAGAAACCTTAGCTTGAACTTGACGGTCCCTGCCGTCGACAATGGGGGCATGACAGTCTCAGTAGCCTTGATCCTCGTGGGGATGGCCGCCGTCCTGGCGCGCCTCGCCGTCGTAGTCCGCCGCGACCACGGTCCGGTGCCCCGCAGCCACATCTGGGAGACCGACCATTCGGCCATGCCGGTGAAAGCGGTCGACGCCGTCTGACTACCCCATCACAAGCAAGCGCCGGGCACCACAAAAGGGCCAGGCGCTTTTTTGTGAGTCCGGTCCGCCGTACTGCCGTAAGGGATCACCCTTGCGCGGCCGCGGGCCGGCTGCCCAGCCCATCCACGGACATCCGAAGGCCAGCATGCCCAGCAGCGACGAACTCAAGGACGCGCTCAGCGCGATCTTTGACTCCCAGATCCCCAACTACGGCGACTATAACCTGGTCTGCGGCAGCAGCCGGCGGGACAGCGGCGGCACAGCGCCGGGCGGGCCCATTGACTACTACGTCATCGGTTACCGCTGGCGTCCGCAGGAACTGGTCATCGCTCCGTTCAACGGCTCGGATCTGACTGCCGGCGGCACGCCGGTGGCCATAAACATGACGAACATGTCCCACGCCGTCCAGCTGGGGGGCGGGGACTACGAGGTGGGCACCAGCACGGGCAAGACCTTCCGGTTCGGTGTCCGGGCCCACAGTGAGCTGCCCGCCGGGGACTGCACCATCGACCAGTCCGAAGACCAGCCGGACTTCCACAGCTTCATGGCGGAGCTGATCTTCCGGGCGTAGGCCTGTCGGTCCCGTCCCGCCCGCCGGTGCCCTCCGGTCTATGGACACCGCCCTCCCCCGCACGTAACGTCGGGACCAGTTGCACCATAACCATCAACCGGAAGGTGAAGGCCATGGACTGGATCTGGGGAATAGGGATCGTCGTCGTCATCGTCATGGCCGCCGTGCTGTTCCGGTTGTTCTCCCGAAAGTCCAGCCCCTCCGGCCCCGACCCCTTGGCCCACGCGCCCACCAGCCTGATGCACGGGCCCTCCGATGCCGCCAGCCAGAATCCTGAGGTCGGCCATCTGCCCCAGGCCGAAAACCCATCGCGGTCCTCGTACGACGGCGCCGCCCCGTCCACCGGAGTGGCCGATGCCGACCTCCGCGCCGGCGCGGAGCAGGACGAACACCTCCGGCCACGCACCGAAACCGGGACTCCGTCAGAGGCCCGGCCGGCGAACCGCCACGGGACGGCATTCCCGACCGGGGCCAACGAGGACGTGCTGGTGGAGGAGACGCTGCCGGCGTCCCCTGGCACCAGCGCCACCGCAACGGCAAGCGGCGCCGGGACCGAAGAACCCCCGCCGGCCGCCGCCGAGGACTCTGCAGCCGGGCAGCCGGACGGCACGGCCCAGCCGCTTTACGATGAGACCGAATGGCCCGGCCCTGCCGGCGAAGCCGCCACCGGTCAGTCCCTCGACGCGGACCATGGAGACGGGCCGGACCGGAAAAGAGGGTAACGGATGGCTGACGCAGCGGATCGGCACTTTCTGCGGCTCCGCCATGCCGGCCTGGTGCTGGCCGCGGCGCTAGCCACCGTCGTCGCCGGATGCGCCGCGGGCGGCGACGGCCGCCCCGACGAGGGCGTCACCTCCTCGAACCCCGGGGTGGCCACAGCGGCCTCCGGCTTGGCCGAGCCGTGGTCCATCGCAGTCCTGCCCGACGGCAGCGCTCTTATTTCCGAGAACGACACCGGCTTGATCAAGCACGTCGTCGACGGCGAGACGGTTGCTGCAGTGCCGGTGGAGTCCCCGCTGGAAACCACCGGTGAGGCTGGACTGCTCGGGTTGGAGCCCAGCCCGGATTTCGACGCCGATGCCCGCCTCTACGTCTACCTCACCTCTCCTGAGGACAACCGTGTGGTCAGTTACCGCTGGAACAACGGGCAGCTCAGCGACGGCCGGAATATCATTACCGGCATCCCCAAAGCCGGGAACCACAACGGAGGCAGGCTCAAGTTCGGCCCGGACGGCTACTTGTATATCGCCACCGGCGACGCCTCCGATTCCTCCCGCTCCCAGAACCTGTCCTCACTGGGCGGCAAGATCCTGCGAATCACTCCCGACGGCGACCCAGCGCCGGGCAATCCGTTCAAGAACAGCCCGGTCTACAGCTACGGCCACCGCAACGTCCAGGGGCTGGCGTGGGACGCGGATGGCAGGCTGTGGGCCACCGAGTTCGGCCCGGACCGGGACGACGAGCTGAATTTGATCGAGGCCGGCGGCAATTACGGCTGGCCGGACGTTACCGGAGCGCCCGGCGACCCGCGGTTCATCGACGCCAAGGTGGTCTGGCCGTCCACGGCGGAGGCCTCCCCCAGCGGCATGGCATTGGTGCACGGAACAGCATGGATCGCTGCGCTGCGCGGCCAGCGGCTGTGGCGCGTGGATTTGCACGGCACCGAGGCCGGAAAGCCCGAAGCCTTCTTCGAGGAAGAATTTGGCCGGCTGCGGGACGTAGTCGCCGCCCCGAACGGTGGCCTCTGGGTACTGACGAACGGCACCGGTGAGGACCAGATGCTGGCCATCTCTGTGAAGTAGGCGACAAAGGCGTCCTCGATTTCACTTTCGCCGAAATGTCCTGCTAGAGTTACATGTCGTTGCGAGGGAAAAAGCTTCCGGGAGACCGGCGCAAAACCTTCACCAACAGATGCACCTCTAGCTCAACTGGCAGAGCAATTGACTCTTAATCAATGGGTTCCGGGTTCGAGTCCCGGGGGGTGCACCCAGACCGAAAGCCCCTCACCGCGGTGAGGGGCTTTCGCCGTCTCCGCCGCTTTTGCAGCGCCCTGCGCAGCGCCCCGGTAGGCTCGGGCCTATGGGCACCTCATCCGCCACTCCTGATCTTTCCGAACGCCTGGGCTTGGCCGAGCCACTGCTCAACGCGTCCATGGCGGGAGCCGCCGGCGGGCGTTTGGCTGCCGCCGTTTCCGCCGCCGGCGGACTGGGCATGGTGGGCCTCGGCGGTGGAGTGGACGCTGACTGGCTGGAGCACGAGCTGGCCCTGGCCGCCGCTCCGGGCAAGCCGTGGGGTGCGGGGCTCATGGCCTGGGTCCTCGAGGAATCGATGGATCCCCTCCGGATCATACTGGAGCACCGGCCGGC
>NZ_JBNHHB010000267.1:0-6006 GCF_059091905.1 Arthrobacter sp. Dra40 | reverse complement strand
GGTGTCGGTGGCAGACGGCACCGAGCTGGCGGCGCAGAAGCTGGAGCGGCTGCTGACCAACGACCCGGGCATGGGCGTGATCCGGCACGTGGACGCCGGCTACGACCGGGCCGTCGAAGTGGCGGCCGAACGCGGCGTCCGCATCCCGATGGCGGACTAGCGGCGGCCTGCGCCGGTGACCGGCTTTCGCCGGCGCTTAGACACCTCCGCTCGTTCCTCACTGCGGCGATGCGCGCCTACACGAAAGCCGGTCTCCGGCCGTCCCCACACCTGCTCTGACGGGGCTGCCGGGATGTGCGCTTATGCTACAGCCGGCCTTTGGCCCTCCCTATAGTTACGAAGGAAGTTGGTTCATGCAGACCGTCACGTCACTCCTTGAGTCCATTGCCGATGTTGGGCGCGATGGGCAGCGCGGGGGGTATTCGCGCCCGGTGTTCTCCAGCGCAGAGCTGGATTTGCGCGGTTGGTTCATCGAGGAGGCCGGGCGCCGCGGGCTGGAGGTGGAAACGGACCGCAACGGCATCGTTTGGGCGTGGTGGGGCGAGCCCCAGCACGGTGCGCTGGTGACCGGCAGCCATCTTGATTCCGTTCCCGGAGGCGGAGCCTTCGACGGCCCCCTGGGCGTGGCCTCAGCGCTCGCCGCCGTCGACGTCCTCAAGGAGCGCGGGGTGCAGCCAAACAGGTCGCTGGCTGTCACGGTCTTTCCGGAAGAGGAAGGTTCGCGGTTTGGTGTGGCGTGCCTGGGCTCCCGGCTGCTGGCCGGCGCCATCGATCCGGACAAGGCCCGGAACCTGCGCGACGAGAACGGCACCACCTTCGCCGACGTAGCCCGGGCCAATGGACTGGATCCTGCGCATGTGGGGCGCGACGACGAAGCGCTGGCGCGGATCGGCGACTTCATCGAACTGCATGTGGAGCAGGGCCGCGGCCTGGGCGAGGACGGCCCGGCCATCGCCGTCGGCAGTTCCATCCTGGGTCATGGGCGGTGGCGGATCAGTGTCACCGGCCAGGGCAACCACGCCGGCACCACGCTGATGGCGGACCGCGCCGACCCTATGGTCGCCGCGGCCCACATCATCCTGGCCGTACAGCAGGCGGCCGCGAAGCAATCCGGCGCCCGCGCCACGATCGGGCGGATCCAGCCGGTGCCCGGCGGCACTAACGTGATCGCCTCGCGCGTGGATCTGTGGCTGGACGCCCGGCACCCGGACGACGCCGTCACCGCGCACCTGGTCGAGACCATCCACGGCAAGGCGCAGAAAATCGCCGCCTTCGAGGGCTGCTCGGTTTCACTGACCGAAGAGTCCTACAGCGGAACGGTGAATTTTGATTCAGCGCTGCAGCGCCAATTGGAGAACGCGCTGCCGGGCGCGCCGGTGCTGGCCACCGGTGCCGGTCACGACGCCGGAGTGCTGGCTTCGCGGGTGCCCTCGGGCATGCTCTTCGTGAAGAACCCGTCCGGCATCTCGCACTCCCCGGAGGAATACGTGGAGCCATGGGATGCGGACGCGGGCGCAGAGGCGCTGGCCGATGTACTGGAGGCCCTGCTGTGACCAGTATCTGGTGCGAACGCGCCTGGCTGGGCCCGGCCGGCGTGGCGGACGGGATCCTCGTGGAAGCCGACGACGGCGGGGCCATCACCCGCGTGGGCACTGCGCCCCGGCCGGATCCCGCCACCGGCGTGCTGGTGCTCGACGGCGTGGTCTTTCCCGCCGCCGCCAACGCGCATTCCCATGCCTTCCACCGGGTGCTGCGGGGCCGCACGCATACCGGCAGGGGCGACTTCTGGACCTGGCGCGAGCAGATGTACCGCGCGGCAGGTGCGCTGACGCCGGACAACTACGAGCGTCTGGCCACGGCAGTGTTTGCGGAGATGGTCGCCGTGGGCTTCAGCAGCGTGGCGGAGTTCCACTACGTCCACCACCGTCCGGACGGCACCCCGTACGGAGCCGGCACCCCGGACAGCGCCGGATCCCCGGGCGCCGGCACACCGGACGGCGGAAGCGGCGGGCACGGCGCCGGCCCCTCCGGCGATGACCCGGACAGCGGCGAGTACGGCGGGCACGCCATGGAACTGGCGCTGTGCCGGGCGGCCGAGGCGGCCGGGATCCGGTTGACGCTGCTGGACACCTGCTACCTGTCCGGGGGCATCGGCACCGCGCTGGCCCCGGAACAGCAGCGCTTCGGCGACCGGGACGTACAGGCCTGGCTCACCCGGCTGGACTCGCTCCGCCGCGAGGTTGCGGCGCGGTTCGACCCGGCCCGCATTACGGTGGGCGCTGCCCTGCACTCGGTCCGCGGCGTGCCCGAGCCGGCGTTGCCGGTCATCGCCGAGCACTTGCCGGCCGGGCTGCCGCTGCACATCCATCTCTCCGAGCAGCCGGCCGAGAACGAGGCCTGCCGGGACGCCTACGGCGTGACGCCGGCCGGGCTGCTGGCCCGGCACGGGTTGCTGTCGCCTCGCCTGAGCGCTGTCCACGCCACGCACCTGACCGCCGAAGACGTCGCGCTGCTCGGGAAGGCCGGTGCCACCGTGGTGATGTGCCCGACGACGGAGGCCGACCTCGCCGACGGGATCGGGCCGGCCCGTGAGTTGGCAGATGCCGGCGCGCGGATTGCTCTCGGCACGGACCAGCACGCCGTCGTCGATCCGTGGCTGGAGATGCGGGCGCTGGAACACGGAGAACGGCTGGCCAGCGGCCAGCGCGGCCGGTTTGCGCCCGCCGAGCTGCTGGAGGCCGCGTCCGCCGGTGCGGCCGCCGCCATGGGCACTCCGGTCGCGGGCATCGCCGTCGGCATGGCCTGCGATCTGGTGGCCGTGAACCCCGGCACAATCCGCACGGTAGGCTCGGAACCCGGGCAATTGCCGCTGAGCGCCAGTGCAGCGGACGTTTCAGCCGTCGTCGTTGCCGGTGACTTGCTGGCCCTCAACGGCCGCCACCAGCGCCTGGGGTGGCCCGCAGCGCTGCTGGCCGATGCCCTCAAGGAGTTTGCATGAGCACTGTCGTTACCAACATCGGGGAGCTTCATACCCAGGACCCCGCCCGCGGCGCGGACTCCGTGCTGCACAAGGCCGCGGTGGTCTTCGAGGGTGAGCGGATCGCGTGGCTCGGCCCCGCTGCCGAGGCTCCGGACGCCGACGAGCAGTTCGACGCCGGTGGCCGGGCCGTGCTGCCGGGCTGGGTGGATTCGCACACGCACATGGTCTTCGCCGGAGACCGCACCGAAGAGTTCGAAGCACGGATGGCAGGCGAGTCCTACCAGGCCGGCGGGATCGCGGTCACCACCGGCGCCACCCGCGATGCCAGCGACTTCGAGCTGACAAGGCTTTTACTGGCCCGGGTGGCAGAGGCGGCGTCCGGCGGCACCACCTACCTGGAAACCAAGACCGGATACGGCCTGGACGTGGACCAGGAGGCCCGCAGCGCCCGCATCGCCTCCACGGTGGCCGATGAAGTCACTTACCTCGGGGCACACCTGGTGCCGGCCGGCATCGACGCCGACGACTATACCGACCTGGTCTGCGGGGACATGCTCGCCGCTGTCCGGCCGTACGTGCAGTGGGCGGACGTGTTCTGTGAACGCGGCGCCTTCACCGAGGACCAGTCGCGCCGGGTGCTGGCTGCCTGCCGCGACGCCGGATTAGGACTGCGCGTCCACGGAAACCAGCTGGGGGAAGGCCCCGGAGTGCGGCTCGCCGTGGAATTCGGGGCGGCCAGCGTAGACCACGTGAACTACCTGTCCGACGACGACGTCGCGGCGCTCGCCGGCAGCTGGGCAGGCTGGGACCGAGCCAGCGGCACGGGGGAGCGCGGCACGGTGGCCACCTGCCTGCCGGCTTGCGATTTGTCCACGCGGCAGCCCCTGGCGCCGGGACGGCGCTTGCTGGATGCCGGGGTGGAAATCGCCCTGGCTTCCAACTGCAACCCCGGGACGTCGTTTACCAGCTCCATGAACTTCTGCGTCACGACTGCCGTCCTGCAGATGGGCCTCAGTGTTTACGAGGCGGTCCGGGCTGCTACTTATGGCGGGGCGCTGGCGCTCGGACGGCATACCGGCGTCGACGCAGAAGGCCAGCGTGCCGTCGGCTCCCTCGCCGTCGGGCACCGCGCCGACCTGCACTTGCTCAACGCCCCATCGGCCACCCACCTCGCGTACCGCCCCGGCATGCCATTGACGGCCGCCGTGTGGCGGGCAGGCGTGCGGTCCGCGGTGGGGGGCTAGAAGCCGGCCAACGGCTGTCAGCCGATGTGTTCGTAGCGGTTGGGGTCTTTGACGTCGTGGCAGTGGGCAAGGACCTCGACGGCGCGAGCGGCGTCATGGTCCTTGAGCGCCTGGAGGATGCTGCGGTGATCGTGGATGACTTTGGCCTGATGTTCCGGACCCTGCCGATACGTCAAAGTAATCCGGTGCTGGATGGGATGGTTCCAGATGGAGGAGATCACGCCGCGCAGGTAGTCGTTCTCCGACGGCTCGACAAGGGCCAGATGGAAGGCCCGGCCCAGCCGGAAGAGTTCACCGCTGTCCTGCGGATTGACGGTTTCCGTCTCGTCAACGAGAGCGCTTAGCCGTACCAGCTGCTGGGGCGTGTAGGAGCCGATGGCGTCCTGGACCGCGAGGGATTCCAAGGCGTAGCGCACCTTGAAGACGTTCTCGATCTCACGCTCGTCGAGCTCGTTGACGATATAGCCCTTGCCCGGGACGAGAGTGGTCAGTCCTTCCAGCGTCAGCTGGGTGAGCGCGTCGCGGACAGGGGTGCGGGAGACACCGTATTGTGCAGCCACGGACTCCTGGGCCAAAGCTGCACCGGGTTTGATGGCTCCGCTGATGATGTCGGCGCTCAGCTGCTCGTGGACACGGACCGACAGCGGCCTGACGTCATTCGGTATCGCAGCCATGAGGGCCTCCTTTTGTGTTTCATAGTGCACTCTATAGTCCTGCCCCGGCGCGGCCAGGCAGGGCGGGGGTCAAAACAGCGGGAAATCGGGGCGGTGAAGTCTTGTAAGGAAAGTGCTTGACGTCACACCCACGCTCTGAATACAGTGTATACACACATGATGGAGGAGAACCTAAAATGTATGTGCTCAACACTTGGTACGTGGCGGCGTGGTCAACGGAGGTCACGCGCAAACCGGTGCGGAGGGTCATTTGCGAGCAGCCGATTGTCCTGTTCCGGACCCAGGACAACGAAGCTATTGCCCTGGCGGACCGCTGCGCCCACCGGGCCTTTCCGCTCTCCGAAGGCCGGACCATCGGTGATTCGGTGGAGTGCGGTTATCACGGTTTCACCTACGGGCCGGATGGCATCTGCACCAAAGTTCCGGCCCAGTCGACCATCCCCGAGCGTGCAAAGGTGCGCAAATACCCGGTGGTGGAGCAGGACGGATGGATCTGGGTCTGGACCGGCGATCCTGAACTGGCCGACCCGGCCGATGTTCCGGACACCCACTGGATGGTGGATCCCGAGTGGGCCACCGTCACCCACTCCTACCACTTTAAGTGCCGGGCCGACCTGATCCATGACAACCTGCTGGACCTGACCCATGAGTCCTTCCTGCACAAGACCACGGTGGGTGACGACTACATCTACGAACATGGCATCACCGTGGAAGTGGAGGGAAATGTGGTCAGCGTCGACCGCCTGATGCCCTCGGTGGAAGCGCCGCCGCTCTACGCCGAAACCATGGACGCCCGCGGACTGTTCGACCGCTTCCACTGCACGGAATTCTTCGTGCCGAACCTGCACGTATTGCACTCGGGCATCACCGGCGAGGGCAAGCCACGCGAAGAGGGCTTCCTGATCAAGGTCCTGAACGGGATCACGCCCATCGACGAGCACAACTCCTGGTACTACTACGCCTTCAGCCGGAACTTCGCCGTCGACAATGAGCAGGCGACTGAGGACCTCCGCATCGGCTTGGCCACCGTCCTGGACGAGGACGCATCGGCGCTGGAGGCCCAAGAGATCGGGATGCAGACCCGGCCCGAGGGCGAGTTCGATGTTTT
>NZ_JBNHHB010000266.1:0-6083 GCF_059091905.1 Arthrobacter sp. Dra40 | reverse complement strand
GGCCTCTTCGTCAAATGCAATGATCTTTGCCATAGCGGCTTACGTCCCTTCTGGACAATAGACACTGGACGCAGCTTTTGACGGCTGCTGGCCACCTTCAGTGCCCGCGACGGACGGCTCACGACGACGGCGATTTCTGTACGCCGTGCCGCTCGCCTCACATCAGGTGGCGGGTTTCACCCTCCACGGGCGACGTTCTTAGCAGTCAGCCCGCGAGAGTGCTAACTCAATAATTAGCACTCGACGGTGTCGAGTGCAACCTGTCGGGGCCTGTTGGCCTGCCGGCTTCGCGGATGGCGAATCCCCCTGAGCGACCCCGGGGGGACAATCAGGGTGGACCCCCATGGAAACGGCCTGCCCCTCGCCGTAAATTGGCTGCTAAGAGAGCGCAGCTACTAGCGGCCCGGCAGCGGGCAAGGTCGGAGAACCATGTCTGAACCAGCAGACGAAAAGAACACCAGCAACCCCACCGAACCCCTGGTGCCGGGCCCGCACCCGACCAGACCCATTGGCGGGCAGCCGCCGTACGGCGGAGGCGGGCAGCCGTTCGACGGACCCGGCCCCCAGCCGCCCAACCAACCGCCGTTCGGCGCGCCCGGACAGCAATACCCCCAGTACCCGGGCCAAGGCCAGCCCGGCCAGCCCTACGGCCAGCCCTACGGCCAGCCCTACGGCCAGCCCTACGGCCAGCAACAGTATTACGGGGCCCCGCAGGGCTACCCGGAGCAGAAGTCGCGCCTCATCGGCGGGCTGCTGGGCATCCTGCTGGGCGGCTTGGGCGTCCACCGCTTCTACCTGGGCCACGTCGCCATCGGCGTGGTTCAGATCGTGGTCACGTTTCTGACCTTCGGTCTCGGCGCCGTCTGGGGCTTTGTTGAGGGCATCATGATCCTGGTCGGGGCGGAACCGTTCAGGCGTGACGCCCGCGGCATTCCGCTCAAGGAATAGCCTTCCCCGGAATAGCCTCCCGGCACGCTCGTCCGCGCACTACGAAGAGGCGGCGGAGGCACCCCTGCCTCCGCCGTCGTCGTCGTCATCCTGCTAAGAGGCGACCCGTACCTCTTCTGCCTGCGGGCCCTTCTGGCCCTGGCCGATCTGGAACTCTACGCGCTGCCCTTCATCAAGGGAACGGTAACCATCCATTTGAATAGCGGACCAGTGGACAAAAACATCGGAATTTTCCTCGTCCACGGTGATGAAGCCGTAGCCCTTTTCCGCGTTGAACCATTTGACGGTTCCCAGCGCCATAGCGTTCTCCATACTTAGTAGTCCCAGCCTGCCGCGTACGGTTTGGCGGCAGAGTGGTTTCACCCTAAACCAAGCAGGGGGCAGAAAGTGAGCTGCGGCACACTTAAGTTATTGAGGCGTAACCGAAATTGTTACGCCTCGGGGCTGCTTACCGGTAGCCCGGGCCGAGTGCGACCGTGACGTACTGGGAGACGTTGCCGTTTTCCTGCAGGCTGGAGATACCCAGCAGTGCGCTCAGCGCCTGCGCGTTGGCTTCCTGACCGGGGTTGTAGAAAATTACCGAGCCGGCCAGCGGCGTCCCGCCCCAGTTGTCCACCACCGCGATCGCCCAACCATCAGCCTGCACGGTCTGCGATACGGTCCCGGCCAGCCCGGAGACGCCGGTGCCGTTGAGGATCATCACCGGATCCTGCTTATTGACCGCAGCGGTTTGCGTGGGTTCCTCGGTTGCTTCCTCGGTGGGCTCGGCCGTGGGTTCGTCGTGCGCCGCTTCGGTAACTTTCGGGGTGGCGGTTTCCGTGGGTTTTGCGGTTTTGGTTGGCTGCGCCGACACCGACGGTGACGCCGAGGCAGTTGCGGTGCTGGACTGCGCGGCAGCCGGGGACGTGTTTCCGCCGCCCCCCAGCAGCGGGAGCACAAAGAACGACAAGGCGCCGACAGCCAGCGCCAGCACTGCGGCCAGGATGATCAGGCCCAGACCATTGGACTTCGGCGTCGCCATGCGTGCCCGGTGCACTCCGTGGCGGTCTGAAGTTTCAGGGACCTCGTCGAACTCATCCCGGGGGTACTTGGTCATCGCTTACAGTGCATCCTTGGTGGTGGAGAAAACGGAAACCAGCCTCCCGGGCGGCCCCGGAGTCAGGCGTCGGTGCCCAGCCTGCGAGCAGTGCGCGCACGCTGGCGGGACGTACGTAGTCTACGCAATCTCTTCACCAGCATCGGATCGTGCGCCAGCGCGTCCTCGGTATCGATGAGCGCATTGAGGATTTGGTAGTAGTGCGTGGCGGACATGTCGAACAGTTCCCGGATGGCCTGTTCCTTCGCGCCGGCGTACTTCCACCACTGCCGCTCGAGGGCCAGCATCCGCTGATCGCGTTCGCTCAGGGGGCTGGCGTCGTCAACTTCGGCCTCAAGGGAAAAGGCGCTTGCCTCGGCCGAACCTGACACAACACACACCTGCTCTTCCTGGTACTTGCTGGCGGCAATCAAACATCCCTCCCATGATAGGGGCGAATCACAGGCGTGTCATTCAGGTCAGGCGCCGGCGTCCTGATTGCCCGCATGCTGGCATTGTCAGCAAAGATAGAACGGTGAACTACGACGACGGTGCCCTCTTTCCGCTGCCTGCCCGCCCGCCTGCGGGGGACTTTGGCGCACCCTATCCGTTCGCCTCTCCCCATGAACTTTCCGGCGTCGTCCATCACGAGTGGGCCGAAGTGCTGGCGCCGGCAGAACCGCTGCTGTGGGACCTTGCCTCCTACCTGGACGGCGAGCGCGCCGCCGGCAAGACCCTGCTGCCTGCGCCGGGCAACGTATTGCGGGCGTTTCAGCGGCCGTTGTCCAAGGTCAAGGTGCTGATTGTCGGCCAGGACCCCTATCCCACGCCGGGGCACTCGATCGGGCTGGCCTTTGCCGTTGAACGGCACGTGCGGCCGCTGCCGCGCAGCCTGGCCAATATCTACCGGGAACTGCAGATGGATGTGGGGTTCCGGCCGCCGCAGCACGGCGACCTGAGCGCGTGGAGCGACCAGGGCGTGCTGTTGCTTAACCGCTCGCTGACGGTGGAGGCCGGGAAGGCCGGCTCCCACCGCAACAAGGGGTGGGAGCAGATTACCGAGCTGGCGGTACGGGCGCTGGCGCAGCGCGGCGGCCCGCTGGTGGCACTGCTCTGGGGCCGCGAAGCCCAGCAACTGGCTTCGGTGCTGGAGCAGGTCCCGCGGATCGAGACGGTGCATCCCAGCCCGCTGTCGGCTTCCCGCGGCTTCTTTGGTTCGCGGCCCTTCAGTCGGGTCAACGAACTGTTGGCGGACCAGGGAGCCGAACCCGTTCACTGGGCGCTGCGTTAGCCCAGGCCGGGCAACGTGGCCTTCCAGCTGGCCGATGCGGGGACGGTTTTGTCCATGTTTTGTGCAAGGGTTCGGCGTTCGCGCAGGTCAGGGACTCAACGGTTTCCAAGACATGGACAGTTCCGGCTAAACGTGGACAGCAGGGACCGGGCGGCGGGCTGCTGAGGAAGCGGTTCGCGGTGAGTGGCCGCACGCTTCCGGCCACTGTGAGGTTCCGCTCACAGTAATTGGGATTACCGTACCCGTGGATTAGGTTGTCCTAAGTAGCAGTTTCCCTTCCTCAGGAGTAGTGCAGGATGCAGACACAACCGGCAGCCCCCGCCCGGGCCGGACGGAACGGCCGCCCGCCGCGGGTTCAGACCAACCTGCAGGTGACCCGTACCGAGTGGCTGTCGAAGCACATGGTCCGCGTATACGCCGGAGGCGAAGCATTCGATTCGTTCGCCGAACGGTTTGCGGCGAAGGACGCCACGGACCAGTACATCAAGATCATTTTCCTGGACCCCTCGCTCGATCTGGAGCTTCCCGTCAACGTGGCCGAGCTCAAGGAAACCCTGCCGGCCGACAAGCTGCCCGTCACCCGCACCTACACCGTGCGGCGGGTGGACCACGGCATGCGCGAAGTTGCGGTCGACTTTGTGGTCCATGGCGAGGAAGGACTCGCCGGGCCGTGGGCTGCGCAGGCCAAGCCCGGTGACTGGATGATGTTCAACGGCCCCGGCGGCGCATACCGCCCCGACGCCGACGCGGATTGGTACCTTTTGGCCGGCGATGATGCCGCTCTGCCGGCCGTTGCTGTCGCCATCGAATCCCTGGCCCCGGACGCCCGCGGCCACGCTTTCCTGGAAGTGGACTCCGAAGAGGACGTGCAGGACCTGGAATCCCCGGCCGGGCTGGAGATCCACTGGTTGTTCCGGCGTGGCCAAACGCCCGGTACCGCAACCTTGCTCCGTGACGCCATCGCCGGCTTGGAATGGCCCGAAGGCACAGTAGACGCCTTCGTCCACGGCGAGCGCGGTGAAGTGAAGTCGCTGCGCGACGTCCTGTTCAAGGACCATGGCCTCTCGCGCAGCCAGGTATCGATCTCCGGCTACTGGGCCTACGGGCGGGCCGAAGACGCCTTCCAGGCCGAAAAGCGCACCGAGGCGGGCCAGATCTTCCCGGAGACCTACCAGTCCTGATCCACTCCGGTCCGCGGTAGCACTGCCTTCGGCGCCGGCCCATTAGGCGCCAGGCGATCGCCAGGCCCCTCCCCGCGGCCGGCGGTTCCGGCGTCCCTAGCGGCGCCGGCCGCGCCGGTTTTCGTTCGAGCCCAGCCCCTTGGTAAACGGCCGGGCCAGATTGTCGCCCAGCACCGCGCCGCCGGCGATCGCCAGTATTACGGTGAGCGCACCGAACAGCCCCAGGATGCCTTCGAAGGGGGCCTCAGAGTTGACGGTCAGTTCGAAGATGGACCGGAACACGGACAGACCGGGCAGCAGGAACAGCACCGCCGGAACGGCCACCACCAGCTGCGGCGAGCCCATCCGCAGGCCCACAATGCGCCCGAGGAACCCGATCACCACCGCCCCGACGGCCGGGCCGATCCGGTCCCCGATCCCCGCCCACACCACGAAGTCGTAGATCAGCAGCCCGACCAGCCCGACGGCGGCCGTGGGCAGCAGCATATTCAGCTTGGTCTGCTCCGTCATGCAGAGAGCCATCGTGGCCACCACCAGCAGCAGCGCCCGCACCACGTAGGGGTACTGGCCCTGCCCTTCCACAAAGACTTCGGGCAGGCTGACGCCGACCATCGAGCCTCCCACCAGCCCAACGGCGACGCCGGCGGCAATTGCGGCGAAGGTAAAGAAGGCTGACAGGTAACGTCCCGATGCGGTGACCGGGAAGCCGTTGATCGCGTCCTGGGTGGCGGAGACCAGCCGGCCGGTCGGCAGGAGGAACAGGATGCCGCCGGCGATCACCAGCGACGGGCTCATCGGCACGTGCAGCGCCCAGAACAGCAGCGCCATCACGGTGGCCAGGCATGCGCCGATGCCGGTGATGAAGAAGTCCGGCATCCGCCATTTGCTCAGCTTCCGCCCCACCAGCCCCATCAACACTGTGGAGATGCTGCCCACCAGGGCCGCGAAGATGCTGCCGCCCAAAAAGGCAACAATGAAGCCCGAGAAGACGCCGCCGGCGCCGATGGCCATCCACCGGGCGAAGGGCTTGGGGCGGGAGGTGATTCCCTGCAGCCGTTCCTTGGCCTCGCTACGGCCCACACCGCCATTGACGATGTCGGTCACCAGTTCGTGCACCAGGGACAGGCCCGCGTAGTTGTTGGTCCAGGAGCGCACCACACGCATCACGGTGATCGGCACTGTGTCCGGCTTGGCGTAGTTGATCAATACGGACTGATTGGTGATATCCACGTCGATGTCGCTCAGGCCGAAAGCCGCCGTGACGGCGATGATGCTGGTTTCCACTTCCAAGGCGCCGGCCCCGTAACGGAACATGGTTTCCGCCAGGTCCAGGACAAAGTCCAGGGTGATGCGCGCCGAGGCGTCGATCCCGGGCGTTTGTATCATCGGGTTGGCGTAGGGGCTGCCGGCCAGCCGTTCCACGATGCTCATCGGCGCGGTAGGCGGCGCCTCGCCCTGCACGAGCTTGCGCAGCATCCGCCGGGCAGCTGCATTGGAGCGCGAGGCCGAAGCGGAGGCGCGCAATGGTGCGGTTCCGGTGGGAACGGGCTTGACCTGCTTGGCCACCGGCCGGTCCGTCGGCCGCGGC
>NZ_JBNHHB010000265.1:0-6178 GCF_059091905.1 Arthrobacter sp. Dra40 | reverse complement strand
TACTGCAAGTTTTTTAGTGACGTTTTTCGCGCTAGCGATTACATACAAATCACATATTCGGTCTGAACCCGCCTCCGAAGCCGCAAGTGCGAGGACGGAATCTGAGACTTCCCCAAGAAAGGTGATGTGTTGAAAGCGTCGCCTTATTTCCTTTAGCGGCACGTCGATTGCTGGCCCGGCAGTCTTGTTCATTACTTGCATCCGCGGCCTCAAAAACTCATGTACATTTTCTGCACTGGTGTCATTTTCCCAATGCAACTCAATGAATATTTTGGTGTACCTTTTCGACTTGCGAACTACCTTAGAGGCAACAGCGCGCAGGCCCCTTATTAGGATTCTGTCATTCTTGCGATCCCAGCAGTGGCCAACGATGGTCGCCCACCGTCGGAGTACCTCAACGTCGGAGTATTTTTGGCTTTCTTTCCATGCTTCCTGCCCAATCTGATGGGCTAGGGCTGGTTGTTCACAGATTTCAATGATGCGCGCAGCCGCTTGGTCAAGGTTGCCTTTCGGCACCAGGTACCCGTTCTTGCCGTCCTGAATTAGCGACGCGGGCCCATAGCGGATGTCAAAAGCGACTGGAGGACAACCGTGGCTCATGCTTTCAAGAATGGTCAGTCCAAATCCTTCATAACGACTCGTGAGTAGAGAGAACGATGCGGACGCATATTGATTGGCAGCACCTGGTACGTGGCCATGGAGTTTCACGTTATGTCTCAAGTCTAGATCGTCGATTTTTTGTAGCAGGATGTTCTCGAGTGGGCCTTCACCATAGATGTCCAATTTTATATTCGGTATCTGCGTCTTGACCCTTTTGATTATATCTATGGCCGCCGCCATATTTTTGTTCGGTACAAGCTTGCCGAGCATCACGCCTCTGTACGTTTCTCTAACGTTATGCTCAGAAGACGGCAGTTCCTGAGAGGGGTTCGGACATACGAACAAATTGGACGTTTCCCCAAATCGGTGTATATAGTCCGTGCGTTGCTGGTCAGTGAGGAATACCAGTCCATCCCACTTTTCGGATTCTGTGAATATCTTGCTCCGGTTAGGGTCCAATTCCCCCCGGACTGGATCACCCGCTGATTTGATATGATTGCTGTGAATAGGGGTAATTTTGACGATGTTTGGCTCATCCAAATCTCGAAGGTTGGTCGCCGCAACCTTGTCGTCGAATATAAACACCGTCCGGTGGCCATCGGCAAGTTCCCGAAGCCAGTTCCGATAGAATTCGCCGGCACCACCAAAGCTGGCTACGACTTCTTCCTCATGGTCGAGGAGCCAAACTTGCCGTCTAAGCACCTTTTCCGCATTATCTAGGGTGCTGTAGTCCGCAAAAAAGACTGTCCCATCCGGCCGGAAACATTCGCGGTGCACGATCACGTTTTTGCTATTCTTAGTAATTCTCGCAAATAGCTGTCCAGAAGAATCGTGTGTTTCCTCGGTCGAGAAGGAACTGTGTTTTGAATACTTTCCCCTAAGGGATTCGAGGTCGGGTTTTTCGGCACGTGTGGAGCGAAAAGGGCGCTCGAAGTTTTTTGACCTATAGTAATCAAAAACGTTCAGGATTTTCATATCCGGCGTTAAGTAGCCGCGGTCAACTAAGGAATTGAATAATGTGTCGTGATTTGCTTTTGTGTCGAAACAAAGGATGGGCGCATCTACTCCGGCGTAGTCATGGAAGTTGCGAGCCCGTCGGAGGCACATCGCCGTCATTCCACCGAAGCTCTGTGGAATAGTCCACATCACCATGAAATACCTACAATCAGGCAAAGCCACGTCCATACGTGCTCCCAGTCTCGTTGTCGGGTTTAGAGACCTAGATTAGCATTTGAGGAATGGGACGCGAGCCTTTTTCAGACAAATGTGATTCGCACCTGCAGTATCCTCGGGTCACAGCGCCTCTGAACGCAGGCTGCCGGTTCTGCTAAGGCCGGGTGATGCAAGCGACGATGCCCAGTTAACTTTAGCAGCTCGAATTGGGTGAGTTCATCACGCGAAACGCGTTTTACGGGTACGACGTTCCCATAGAAGTTCCCGTCTCGACGTCGCGAGAGGTCGGAGGTTATTCCGGAGCAGGCCCCTGCACCGTCCGGATGGTGAGCGCTGCATCGGGGGAGGCACCTTCAGCAGGTCTTGCTCGGTCTGAATTTCGATGACCTGCCAATACCGCCTTGCAGCTTGCAACTGTTACCACAAGCCGGGGCCCGGCTTGGTAGCTACCAAGGCCGAGGCCACGCTCAGGCCCTGGTCCTGAACGGACAGGCCGGCATAGGAAATAGGTGCTGCTGCATAGGATAGCTGGTTAGGGCTGCCGCAATAGGTTCCTAAACCGGCATGCCGCGGAGGGACCATGCGCTGGGGCCGTGCGCCGCCTAGGGCGACGCTACGTGTAGCGCCGCTTTGCGCCCCGGACAGGAATCGAACCTGCGACCAAGAGATTAGAAGGCTCCTGCTCTATCCGCTGAGCTACCGAGGCTGACGGCCGTTTGCTGTCCACTCCACTTCTGGAGTCTCCACACGTGTCCACTCTCGTGGACACCGATGCGGCCGGTGCTTAGTCTAGCAATTCAACAAGGCGGCGGCGCTTCCGTGAAGCACAGGCGCCCTGCCGCGGGAAGGGAACTGCTACTGTCCGGTTCCAACGTCGCCCTCCCCATCGAACGGGCCGCCCTGTTCGGCTGGCCCGGGTTCCGGGATCTCCTCCGGTGCAGGTGCCTGGCTTGTCTCCGGGGCAGGCTCGGCGGTCTGGCTCGTTTCCGGGGCAGGGGCAGGGGCCGGGTCCTGTTCGGGGCCGTTCTGTCCACCATTTGCCGGCGCTTCGCTTTCGGTTGAGCTGTCCCCGCCGACCGAAGGAGCGTTCGTGGGCACAGCGTCGTCGGCCGCGCCATCTCCGGTTTTTGCGGGGTCCTCATCCTGATTGACCGGCTTGTCCGGTTGTTCCGCGGCCTCCTGGTTGCCTCCCAGGCTGCCCAGTGTTGTCTTGTGCGCGCTCGAGGCGCGGTCGATACCCGTCGTCGACGAGACCAGGCTGGAGATCGGCTGGCTGGTGCCGAATTCAACTGCGGTAATGCCGACCATCGCGATGACGAAGGCCGCGGCGCTGGCCAGTCCGACCTTCACCCACGTCATTGGGGCGATGGGCTTTCTGGCAGGTTTGGTGGGCGGCTCAATCGCCTCGGACGGGGCGCTGGCGGCCACCTGCTCGACCTCCCGCAGGGCGCTCACCCGAGCCTTGGGGATTTTCTTCAGGGCCACCGTGGCGGCCGAGCTCAGCGTCCGCGCGTAGAGCGCGGCGCCCACGGTGGCAACGACGGAACCAACTGCGGCGCCGATCAGCGTTCCGGCGACGCCGAGAAAGGACCCCACTAGTGCGGAAGTCACCGCGGCGAGTGCCGAGCCAATAGTTTGCGTGCCGCTTAGTCCGAGAAACTGCTTGGGCTTGTCGTCGGCAGCGGTGTCGTCAGCCATATTTGATACCTAATTCGGGTCGGAGATTATTACGGATAGGTAACGATACCTGCACGCGGCCGGTTCCCGGCACGGCAGCGTTTAATTGGGATGCTGCTCACACATAAGGCCCGGGAGTGGCGTTCCAGGGTGCGGGGCGTGGGAACGGCCGCCGGCCGGATGTGCGCAGCAACTGTGCCGGCGGGGCGGGTCCACCCGTCCTCCACACAGAGCCCGTCCAGCACCGGTGTCCACATGCCGGGTGGGCCGCTAGAGTTCCGGGTGCCGCAGCGACGATGCTCGATGGTGCCGGCAGGGCGCCGGCGCTACAGCGGACGGGAGAAGAACATGAGCGACTACATTACGGTGCGCGGGACTGTCGGCACCGAGGTGCAGCAGCGGCGCACGCACGGCGGTGATCCGGTGGCGGAGTTCCGGCTGGCGTGCTCTGGGGACTGGCTGAACCGCGAGACCGGCGAGTGGGTCAAGGGGCAGACCAACTGGTACACCGTCCAGGCGTTCCGCGGACTGGCGGAGAACCTGTGGCGCAGCCTGGCCAAGGGCGATCCGGTGGTGGTCAGCGGCAAGCTCAAGCTGCGGCAGTGGTCATCAGAGGACGGGCGTCGCGGCACTGCTCCGGAAATCGATGCAGACACCGTCGGTCACGACCTGCGTCGCGGTTCTGCCTCCTTCACCAAGATCGCACCGCCTGCGGCGGTGGTGCGCGAAGCCGCGGACGCCCGCCAGGGCGGAGCCGATTACCGCGCGATGGCGCTGGCCGGTGCCGCTGCCGGGGGCGGAGAACAGGCCGACGGGGAGTTCGGCGTCGAGCCAGGCTTCGGCGTCAGCGGCGGCGACGCCGAAGATGGTCGGCCGGAGGAGACGCAGCTGCCCAGGGCGAGCTGATCCGCTGCGGGAGCAGGCCTGCCGGAACGGGGGGATGCGGTGCGGCAGAATATGTGATCGCGCCGGGCAGCGACTAGCCTTGAGGGCATGGCGGAATTCATTTACACGATGACCAAGGCTCGCAAGGCCGTTGGCGACAAAGTCATTCTCGACGACGTAAGCATGTCGTTCTTCCCCGGCGCGAAGATCGGCGTCGTCGGCCCCAACGGTGCGGGCAAATCCACGATCCTGAAAATCATGGCCGGACTGGACACCCCGTCCAACGGCGAAGCCAGGCTCAGTCCCGGCTACACCGTCGGCATCCTGCTGCAGGAACCCCCGCTGAACGAGGAGAAAACCGTCCTGGGCAACGTTCAGGAAGGTGTCGGCGAAATCTACGGCAAGATCCAGCGCTTCAACGAGATTTCCGAAGAGATGGCCAGCCCGGATGCTGACTACGACTCGCTGCTCGAGGAGATGGGCAAGCTGCAGGAGGCCATTGACGCGGCCGACGCGTGGGACATCGACTCGCAGCTTGAGCAGGCCATGGACGCGCTGCGCTGCCCGCCCGGCGACGCCGACGTCACCGTGCTCTCCGGCGGCGAGCGGCGCCGCGTGGCGCTGTGCAAGCTGCTGCTGCAGAAGCCCGACCTGCTGCTGCTTGACGAGCCCACCAACCACCTTGACGCCGAAAGCGTGCTCTGGCTCGAACAGCACCTGAAGTCCTACCCGGGCGCCGTCCTTGCGGTGACCCACGACCGGTACTTCCTCGACCATGTGGCCGAGTGGATCGCCGAAGTGGACCGCGGCCACCTCTACCCGTACGAAGGCAACTACTCCACCTATCTGGAGAAGAAGCGTGCCCGGCTCGAGGTCCAGGGCAAGAAGGACGCCAAGCAGGCCAAGCGACTGTCCGAGGAACTGGACTGGGTCCGCTCCAACGCCAAGGGCCGCCAGACCAAGTCCAAGGCCCGCCTGGCGCGCTACGAGGAGATGGCTGCCGAAGCCGAGCGCACCCGGAAGCTGGACTTCGAAGAAATCCAGATCCCGCCGGGACCCCGGCTCGGCCAGTTGGTCATCGAGGCCAAGGACCTGTTCAAGGGCTTCGGCGACCGCGAGCTGATCAAGGACCTGTCCTTCTCACTTCCGCGCAACGGCATCGTCGGCGTGATCGGCCCCAACGGCGTCGGCAAGACGACGCTGTTCAAGACCATCGTCGGACTCGAACCGCTGGACGGCGGGGAGCTGAAGATCGGTGACTCCGTGAAGATCTCGTACGTGGACCAGTCCCGCGGCGGCATCGACCCGAACAAGACCCTGTGGGAGGTTGTCTCCGACGGGCTCGACCACATCCAGGTCGGCCAGGTCGAAATGCCGTCCCGCGCCTACGTCTCCGCCTTCGGCTTCAAGGGTCCGGACCAGCAGAAGAAGGCCGGCGTGCTGTCCGGTGGTGAGCGGAACCGGCTGAACCTTGCGCTGACACTGAAGCAGGGCGGCAACCTGCTGCTGCTCGACGAACCGACCAACGACCTGGACGTGGAAACGCTCTCCAGCCTGGAAAACGCGCTGCTGGAATTCCCCGGCTGCGCCGTGGTGGTCTCCCACGACCGCTGGTTCCTGGACCGGGTGGCCACGCACATCCTGGCCTACGAAGGCACCGAGGAAGAGCCGGCCAACTGGTACTGGTTCGAAGGCAACTTCGACTCCTACGAGCAGAACAAGGTCGAGCGGCTCGGCCCGGACGCGGCCAAGCCGCACCGGGTCACGCACCGCCGCCTGACCCGCGACTGAGATGTAGCACTGGCTGCCATCACCGCCTGAGGGAACGGCCCCGAACTCGTGT
>NZ_JBNHHB010000264.1:0-6180 GCF_059091905.1 Arthrobacter sp. Dra40 | reverse complement strand
GGTAATTCGCTAGAAATTCCGCCAGATTCCGCGGATTTAACCGGATCCGGGCGGCCAAGCTGGTAAGTTTTCGCACAGTAGCTTTTCCGCAGCCTGCGGAGGCTCTGACCCAACCGAAGCAGTCCAGGAGGACAAAAATTGGCTATCAACCGCAGTGAACTTGTTGCAGCTGTTGCAGAGAAGGCTGGCACCAGCCAGACCGCAGTGAACGGTGTCCTGGACGCTGTGTTCGACATCTTCGCAACCTCCGTCGCCAAGGGCGAGAAGATCACCATCCCGGGCTGGCTCGCCGTTGAGCGCACCGACCGCGCTGCCCGCACCGGCCGCAACCCGCAGACCGGCGAGTCCATCCAGATTCCGGCAGGCCACAGCGTAAAGCTGACCGCTGGTTCCAAGCTGAAGGCCGCCGTCGCCAAGAAGTAGTCCTCAACAGACTTCCGCAGGGACCGTCACCGGCAACCGGTGGCGGTCCTTGCTTTAACCCCTTCACTTCTACGGGCGGTAAAATAGCCGGGACGGGGTGTGTGCAAGAGCAGCACTCCGAGGGCATCAGGACGGAGGACTCGAGGCATGGTCCAGCGTGGAGCGCGGCTGCTGCGCGGCTGGCTGGGCGCTGCAGTAGCCACCTCCGTGGCGGCGTTGTCCCACCTTGCCGGTGGCGGACATGCGCCTGCCCCCGCCGTCTGGGCCCTGTCCCTCGCCCTGTCCGGGCTGGTGTGCGTGGGCCTTGCCGGCAAATCCCTGTCCTGGGTGCGCCTCCTGGCCGCAGTGGCGGTCAGCCAAACCATCTTCCATCTGCTCTTCCAAATGGGCCACACCGCGCACCCGGTGTTCCAGACCGGCGCCGGCAGCCACTCCGGACACCACGTGATCCTGCCGCCCGGGGCACTGGTTGCGGCGGCACCCGTTCAGGCGGACGGACCGGGCGCGGCGATGCTGGCCGCCCACCTTGCAGCTGCCACCGCCACCGTCCTGCTCTTGCGCCGGGGTGAGCAGGCAGCTTCCGCGCTGGCCGGAACAGTGCTGCTGGCCGCACCGCGCCGGCTGCACTACTGGCAACCGGTCCCGCGGGCCGCACTGGCCGTGCCGGTCGCGCGGACCGTCCGCTCACTGGCCGCGCTCGGAGCGCCGCTGCTTGCCCTGCGACACCGCGGACCTCCGGTGCACCACGCTTTCTGACCCGCGCCCGTGCGCATCCCCCGACGAAAGAACGTGATGAACCACCCTCTGAACCCACCTGTCCCTGTGCGCGTTTCCACCCCCGAGACATCAGTTGCCAGGCAGCGGCGGGACGACGCCCGCCGCTCTGCCCGGCAGGCGGCGACCCGTCGGCTGCTCGTAGCCGCCTTGGCCGCCATGCTGCTCTGGCTGGCGGCAGCGCTCACGCTGGCGCGTCCGGCTTCGGCCCACGACGAGCTGATCGGCTCCACCCCGGAGAATGGCGCCGTCCTTAACGCCCAGCCCGAGAACATCGTGCTGAAGTTCAGCGCCAATGTGATGGATATCGGCGCTACCACCCAGGTCCTGGACTCCGCCGGCGCTGACTGGGCCGCGGGTGCACCGGTGCTCGGCGGCAGCGAGGTCACCATCCCCCTGAAGGAGGGCATGCCCGACGGCGATTACCGGTTGGGGTGGCGGGTGGTCTCCAGCGACGGCCATCCGATCGAGGGAACCACCAAGTTTTCCGTGGCGGCCGGGCAGGCGGCCCCGGCCGCGGCACCGACGTCCACCACCGGGCCAGCCGACAGTGCCGCCGAACCTGCCGGGAAAGAAGGCGGGCCCAGCGATTTCGGGCTCTTCATCGCAATGGGCGCGGGCGCACTGGCGATCGTGGCCGGCCTCGCCGCATTCGTGATGAGCAAGCGGGGCGGAGGAACGGGCGGTCGTGGCTGAGCGGTCGGCCCCGGCAGCTCCCCGGCGTCCCGTGGCCATCAGCGCCGACGGGATCGGCAGGGGGTGGCTGCTGGCCGGCGGAGTGGTCCTGGTCCTGGTGCTGGCAGCAGCCCTGCTCTATTCCGGGGCTGCCGCAGCCCGCCAGCTCTCCGACCCGGGCGCGCTGACCCGTTGGGCGCTGCCGGTGGCCAAGGCAGCCAACAACACGGCCCTGGCGACCGTCATCGCATCCCTGCTCTTCGCCGTCGGGATCCTGCCCAAGCAACTGCGCGCCAGACGCAGGCCAAGCAAAGGCGGCGACGACGGCCCCGAGCATCCGGCCTTCACTGCCGCCCTGCGGCTGGCAGCGGGCGCCGCCGTGGTGTGGACGCTGGCCGCCATGGCCGTGCTGGTTTTCAGTTTCTCTGACATCGCCGGTTTGCCGGTTAGCGGGGATGCCCACTACACCGCTGGGTTCGTCGGTTTCATGACGGACATCGGAACCGGCCAGGCGTGGCTTACGATCACCATCGTGGCGGCCATCGTGGCCACCCTCATCTTCGGCCTCCGATCCCTCCCCGGGTTGGGAGCCACCCTGGCGCTGGCCACCGTCGGCGGGCTGCTGCCCATGGCACTGATCGGGCATTCGGCCGGCGGAGACGACCACTACGGGGCTGTGAACTCCATCGGACTGCACCTGCTGGGTGCCTGTCTCTGGGTGGGCGGAATCATTGTGCTCGCGGTCATCTCCGGCACGCTGGGCACCAAGGACATCACCGAACAGGTGCTGCGCCGCTACTCTGCGCTGGCGCTGATCAGCTTCTTCCTGGTTTTCTTCTCCGGAATCATCAACGCGTCCATCCGGATCACCTCGCTGGACCAGCTCACCAGCGAATACGGCGTACTGGTGGTGATCAAGGCCCTCGCCACGCTGCTGCTGGGCGCGATCGGCCTGATGCACCGGCAGTGGATCATCCCGGAACTGGGCACCAAGTCCGGCAAGCGCGTCCTGTGGCAGCTCATCACCGTAGAGCTCCTGATCATGTCAGCGGTCTTCGGGGTGGCCACTGCCCTGGCCCGTACGGCACCGCCCACCCCCGAAGAACTGCCGGTCGACGCATCCCCGGCCCGCATCCTGACCGGCTACGAGTTGCCGCCGGAACTGGTCGGGAGCAGCTGGCTGACCGTCTGGCGCTGGGACTGGCTGTGGGTGGCGTTCGCCCTGATCGCCGGGATCGCCTACCTGGTCGGAGCCGTCAGGCTGCGGCGGCGGGGTGACGGCTGGCCAGTTGCGCGGACCGCCAGCTGGATTGTCGGGCTTCTGGCGCTGACCTATGTCACCTCCGGAGCACCGGCTGTCTACGGGATGGTGCTTTTCAGCACGCACATGCTCGACCACATGGCACTGACCATGGTGGTCCCGCTGTTCCTGGTACTGGGGTCGCCGATCACCTTGGCGCTGAAGGCATTGCCTCCGCGCCGGGACGGCAGCATGGGTCCGCGTGAGTGGATCCTCTGGCTGGTCCATTCGAAGTACTCAGCGGTCATCACGCACCCGCTCTTTGCCGCGGCGAACTTCGCCGGTTCCATCGTCATTTTCTACTACACGCCGCTATTCGGTTTCGCGCTGCGCGAGCATGTGGGCCATGAGCTGATGAACCTGCACTTCCTGCTCACCGGCTACCTGTTCATCCTGTCGATGATCGGCCAGGACCCGCTCCCACGGCGCGCGCCCTATCCGCTGCGGTTGCTGCTGTTGTTCGCGACCATGGCCTTCCATGCGTTCTTCGGCGTTGCCATCACCAGCTCGACCTCGCTCATCCAGGCCTCTTGGTTCGGCAGCATGGGCCGGGAATGGGGTCTGCCCGCGATGGAGGATCAACAGCTCGGCGGGGCCATCATGTGGGGCATCGGCGAAATCCCCACCCTGTGCGTCGCCGTCGGGGTGGCCATTGCCTGGTCACGGTCCGACGCACGGGAAACAAAGCGTAAAGATCGTTCAGCCGATAGGAATAACGACGCCGAGCTGGCGGCTTATAACGATATGTTTGCCAAGATGGCCCGGCAGGACGCACGCCTGGTTCCGCCAGGGGCATCGGGGCCGGCCGCAGGTCGCGGCACGTCGTCAGGCCACCTGCAAGGACCGACAACCACCACCGGGCAGCAGCCCGTTCCGGACCCGGACGACGCCGGCCGGACGCAAGGAGAAACCAGATGACCGAGGCAGCCGAGACCATCCGCACGAACTACCGTGTCCGTGCCTCCGACCTGGTGGGCCGCAACTGGTTGAATACCGGCGGCAAGCAGCTGGGGTTGGAAGATCTGCGCGGCAAGATTGTGCTGCTGGATTTCTGGACCTTCTGCTGCATCAACTGCCTGCACGTGCTGGACGAGCTGCGCCCGTTGGAGGAGAAATACAAGGACGTGCTGGTCACCGTCGGGGTGCATTCTCCGAAGTTCGAACACGAAGCGGACCCCGTGGCGCTTGCCGCCGCCGTCGAGCGTTACGACATCCACCACCCGGTGCTTGATGATCCTGAACTCGAGACGTGGCAGGCCTATGCCGCACGGGCGTGGCCGACCCTCGTGGTGGTGGATCCGGAGGGCTATATCGTGGCGCACCTGTCCGGTGAGGGCCACTCCGGAGGCCTTGCATCGCTGGTGGAGGAACTGGTGTCCGAACACGAGGCCAAGGGCACGCTGCACCGCGGCGACGGACCCTATGTCCCGGCCGAAACCACGTCCGGTGACCTGCGCTTTCCGGGCAAGGTCATTCCGCTGCCGGACGGCGTAGGCTCGGCCGGCGGTTCCTTCCTGGTCAGCGACACCGGGCACCACCGGTTGGTCGAGATGGCCGCGGACTTGTCCACGGTGCTCAAGACCTACGGCTCCGGCGCAAAGGGCTGGCAGGACGGACCGGCCGAAGACGCGAAGTTCAATGAGCCCCAGGGCGTGGCCTTGCTGCCGGAAGAGATCCGCGCGCAGGCCGGCTACGACGTCGTGATTGCCGATTCCGTCAACCACCGCCTCCGCGGCCTGTCCTTGGCCACCGGCGCAGTGACGACGGTTGCCGGGAACGGCGTGCAGCGGTTGCTGGATGCCAATTCCCAGCGCACGGCACCGGGGCTGGCCGAGGCGGGCCCCGGCTCCGAGGCGGACGAAGCGGCTTCCGGCGAAGCGCTGGGGGAGGAACTGGCTGAAGCCATCGCGTCGAGCCCCGAACAGCTGGAAGCCGACCCGCTGGCGGTTTCGCTCAGTTCGCCGTGGGACGTCCTGTGGTCGACCCGGTTGGAGGCTGTGGTGGTCGCCATGGCAGGTGTGCACCAGATCTTCACCTTTGACCCGGCCTCCGGCACGGTCGCCATCCTGGCCGGTACCGGACTCGAAGGTTTGCAAGACGGCGAGGCCGGCGCGGCCTGGTTCGCCCAGTCATCCGGTCTGGCCGAGGACGCTGAGGGCGGCATCTGGGTCGCGGATTCAGAGACGTCGGCGCTGCGCCGGATCTCCTTCGTGGAGGTCAAGGGCGGGAACCGGGCGCAGGTCTCCACCGCCATCGGCGCCGGCCTGTTCGACTTCGGATTCCGCGACGGGACTGCCGCAGAGGCCAGGCTGCAGCATCCTTTGGGCGTGGCCGTCCTGCCCGACGGCTCAGTGGCGGTGGCCGACACCTACAACGGGGCGGTGCGCCGCTACGATCCGGCAACGGACACCGTCTCCACCTTGGCCCGCGGTCTGGCGGAGCCGTCAGACGTGCTGTTGGACACCTCCGCCGTGGCCGGGGGCGGCGAACCGCTGCTGCTGGTGGTGGAGGCAAACAAGCACCAGCTCATCCGGCTGCCACTTCCGAAGGAAGCACTGACGGTGGACGAGGGTGCCTCGCAGACGCAGCGTCCCAAGACCGAGGTCTCGGCCGGCCCGCTGGCGCTGACCGTCCGCTTCGCGGCACCCACCGGGCAAAAGCTGGACGACCGCTGGGGCGACCCCACGCAGCTGAAGATTTCCTCCTCGCCGGAGAATCTGCTGGTCTCCGGGGCAGGGACGTCCGTTGGCCTGGTCCGGGACCTGGTGCTGTCCGACGAGGTCAGGGAGGGCGTCCTGCACATCACCGCGCGGGCGGCGGCCTGCGACGGCGAACCCGGCGGCGAGATCCCCGACCATGCAGCCTGCCACCTGTACCAGCAGGACTGGGGCATTCCTGTGGTCGTGGGCTCAGGCACGGGGGAGATGACGCTGGACCTGCGCGGGCTGAACTAGGTCCGGGCGCCAAACCGCAAACGGCGGAGGCGGACAGGGCAACCTGTCCGCCTC
>NZ_JBNHHB010000263.1:0-6207 GCF_059091905.1 Arthrobacter sp. Dra40 | reverse complement strand
CGGCGTAGGAGGTGTCCAGCACCTGGGTCGGGTAGCCGTGGCGTTCGGCCCAGCGCAGGTACATGCGCATCAGCATCTCGGCGAAGTCGGCAGCGTCAACGCCGCCGGCGCCGGAGCGGATGGTCACCACGGCCTCGCGCTCGTCGTACTCCCCCGAGAGCAGGGTGACCACTTCGAGTTCGGAGAGCGCCTTCTTGAGCGAGGTCAGCTCGCTGGCCGCCTCGGCCATGGAGTCCTCGTCTCCGGCGTCCTCCTGGCCCAGTTCGACCAGGACCTCCAGATCGTCAATCCGTGCCGTCAGTTTCTCCAGCCGTTCCAATGCGCTCTGCCGGTGCGAGAGTTTTGAGGTGATTTTCTGGGCTGCGGCCGGGTCATCCCACAGATCCGGTACGCCAGCCTGCTCGCTCAGTTCGGCAATATCTTTGCGGATCGTCGCCACATCCGAAACGGCTTCAATGGATTCATAGGTGGCGCGCAATGCGCGGATTTCAGCGGGAAAGTCGATCTCAGCCATGGTTCTCCAAGCGTACGCCATGGTGGGGAATCCTCTGTCCCGCGGATGTGCCGCCCGTCTGCCCCTAGCTCAAGCGTGGACACTTGCAATAACCTGTGGGAGTGCGACGTGCGGTTTGCGCATTTGCCGCCTACGGGCTGGGGCCCAATAAATTTTCCAATCATTGGGGGAGGCTGCGATGCCCCGTCAGACTCACGGTTCCGTTCACAGCCGGCGGAAGAGGCAACGGCCCGACGGTCCGCCGCAACATCCAACCAGGTCGCGAAGGATTCTGGGGGCTCTTGGCGCCCTCGTTCTGGCCGCCGCAGCTGTCGCCGCCGCTTCCGGACCCGCCGCAGCTGCGGAAGAAAACGGCTACACCGTCGTCCTCAAGGACAGCGTCACGAGTGTCGATTCCACCGCCGTGGCACAGGGGAAGAAGTACGGGCTCACGCTTTCCAACACCTACGAACACGCCCTGAAGGGCTACTCGGGGACCATGACGGCCTCGGAGGCGAAGCAGCTGGCCGCCGATCCAGCTGTTGATTTCATTGCTCCCGAGCGGCAGTTCACGTTGCCGGAAAGCGTAGCCGGCAACGCTATGGAGACCGCGAGCACGGAATTCCTCCCTCCCTGGTGGCTGCGGGTCGGCGGCACGCCCCGGGAGGCAGCCGCCGACGGCCGGCAGAGCACAGTCAACACCGCCGTCATCGACTCCGGAATCGACGGCACCCATCCGGACCTGAACGTCCGCGGCGGCGTGGACTGCTCGGCCGGCACTGCGGTGGAGGTAGCTCCCGTCGACCCGTTCGGGCACGGAACAATGGTTGCGGGGGTGATCGCGGCGGAGAACAACAACACCGGGATCATCGGCACCGCGTACGGCACCCCGCTGTGGTCCGTCCGGGTGATGGCAGGCGACGGCACCATCTCGGAAGCTGCCCTGCTCTGCGCCGCCGACTGGGTGGTCTCCACTCACACAGACAACGACCCGGGCAATGACATCAGGGTGGCCAATCTCAGCCTCGGCGGCCCCGGCCACGACCAGGGAACATGCGGCAACGGGGTCGATCCCCTGCACAAGATGATGTGTGAGGGTTTCAAAGAGGGAGTCGTGTGGACGGTCGCCGCCGGCAATGCGACCGCGGACATCTCGAACACCGTGCCGGCCGCGTATGACGAGGTGCTTACCGCCACGGCCATGGCGGACTACGACGGCCGCCCCGGTGGCAAGGCAGCGCCGGCCTGTAGCGGAGCGTCCTTTCCCACCCCCGACGACGAGTTCGCCTTATTCTCCAACTTCGCCACCCAGTCTGCGGATCAGTTGCACACCGTCGCAGCCCCAGGAGTCTGCATGACCTCAACCTTCCCGGGAGGCCGGTACGCCACGGCAAGCGGCACCAGTTTCTCCAGCCCGGTTGTCGCCGGCTCGGTGGTCCGATGCCTGGAGAGCAGGGTATGCCAAGGCGACGGGGCGGCTGTCATGCAGACGTTCCTCGAGGAAGTCGAGGCGTACAACCAGGAGCACCAGCAGTACGGGTTCATCGGTGACCCCCTGCGACCGGTGCCGGGCCGGTACTACGGCTACCTGACCGCCGTTAGGCCCTTCTAGGGAACAAGCAGCCAGCATTGTCAGGTCCGCACCGGACTTGGCGCTCTGGTCACACCCGGAAGCCCCCGCCACGCCGGTCTTTGCGTCCAGGCCACCCTCTGATCCGGCACCGCTGCTAGAGGCATGAGGCCTGCGCAATGTGGGACGCCGACCTGACCGCCGGCGCGTTCCCATCGGCTGCAAGACGAAGACCGTCAGCTCAGAGCGCGCGATCGCTTGAAGGCCGAGGTCGGCGATCACGCGCCGAATCGACGCTGAAGATCGGCGTACCCGATGGCACCCTGGAGAAAACCGAGAGTACCGGCGTCGAGCAATTCGCGCCCCGCGCGCTCGACGGCGCTCAGCGCGGCACGCGCCAAGCTGCCGCCGAGGCTGACCCGCTTCACGCCGAGCGAAAACAACGTGGGCGCGTCGATGACGTTCGCGGTCAGCCCTGCCACAACGTTGAGCGGTGCCGGGATGGCTTCCGCGAGCCGGCGGATCGTGTTTTCGTCCTTCACGCCCGGTACGAAGACGCAATCGGCCCCCGCTTCGACATACCGGACCGCCCGATCAACGGTCGCGTCGAAGGCGTCACCAGCCACGCCAACGAAGTAGGTATCTGTGCGGGCGTTTAGCACCAAGGTGCCCGCAGGTGCCGCGGCCCGCGCAGCGGCAAGCCGCTCGACCGCCTCCTCGACGTCGATCAGATTGCCCCTGACAGCATCTTCAAGGTTGGCGCCAACCACCCCGAGTTCCACGGCCATCCGCACTGTGCGACCAACATCCTCCGGCGTTTCTCCGTAGCCGGCTTCGAGATCTGCGCTCACCGGCACGCCCACTGCAGCCACAATATTTCCCACCCGCTCGAGCATCGTGTCCCGAGTCAGCACCCCTCCGTCCGGAACGCCGCACGACCAAGCGATACCCGCGCTTGTCGTAGCTATGGCCGGGAACCCGACCCGCTCGAGGATGCAGGCAGAACCCGCGTCCCAAGCGTTCGGAAGCACAAATCCTGGTCCGGCGTGCAAGGCCAAAAAGGCGGCCGCCTGGTCAGTCGACACGTGTCCCACCGACTCTCCCGTCAACGCGCTACTCGAGTATTAAGCGGCAGCTCACCGAGCCTGGTCAATAGAATGCGAGACCGAATCAGCGCCGATCGACGCGTGACCGACAGCTGCCCCCTCAACTGCGACGAGCCCGTGTATTCCCAATTGTCCGCCGATCTCCGTCTTCGTCGCAGGTGATGGGCGCAATGCACCCTCCTGCGGTACAGGACGGACGTCCGGAAAACCCTGGCGTAGGGGCCTTTATCTGGGACCGGGGCGATGGACCGGAATGTTCCTGTGGCGACGGCCCCCTGGCTCTCCGGCCGAACGTCCTCCGCCCAGCTGCATCTGGTCGAAGACGGCGGACACATCGACGACGGCAACCTCACCGCCGCCAAATGAATCCAAAACCGCGAGCTCCGCGCCGCTAACCAGGTCAGGCGTTCCGCCGCATGCCTCCGGCCGCCGCGCACGCTGCAAGCGCTGCACGAAGCACAACGCGCGCGCCGCCCGGCGTGATGCCCGGCGAAGTACCCTCGGATAAAGCACCACAAACCGCCTGACAGCCGAAAGCCCGTCCCAGGACCAGACACCCTGGGGCGGACTTTCGTCGTTTCTGATGGAGTCCGCGGTTCCTTGCCCCGAAACTTCCCGTACCCCGTCCGCTACACATCCGGTCCCCCTTAGGGTCGCCGGGCTCGGGTCAGGCGTCCGGCGTGCGCTGCCCTTCCGGCAGGGATTCCGGGAGCGGGGCGAAGAGTTCGCCGCTTAGTTCGCCCGGCGTCAGGACGGGCGTCTTGGGACGGTTGTCGAAGACCAAGCGTGTAACGTCGGGGCGGGCATAGTGGCCGGACGGATCGACGGAGTTCTTGGCTAGGTCGATGAGGGACAGGTCTAGGTCCGCATAGACCAAGCCTTCCTGGGTCGGGTCCAGCGGTTCGGTGAGCAGGCGCGAGTCGGGGCCATAGATCCGGGCAAATCCGCCGCCGCCGGTGTAGACAGGGGTTGGGCCGCCCTCTGCGTCAGGGAAGACTCGGGCTCCTTCATCGCTCATGATCTGGGTCGCAGTGATGACGAAGGCGCCGCCTTCCAGCGCATAAGTCTGTGTGGCCGCCATGAGGGTTTCGGGGCTCAGGGCGGCCACGTTGCCCAAGATGCCCAAGCAGGGCCAGCCGGCGACGTGGATCTGCTCATTCTGGGAATACATGGCGTACTTGGTCAGCGGCTGAATGTGTTCGAAGCAGTTCAGAGCGCCCAGCCGGCCCAGGGGGGTGTCGATAACCTTGATGCCGGAGCCGTCGCTTTCCCCGAAGAGGGTGCGTTCGGCGTGGGTAGGCTTGAGTTTGCGGCGGTGCAGCAGGATTTCGCCGTCCGGGCCAATGATGGCCTGGGACATGTAAAGCGAGCCTGCGTCCTTTTCACTGAATCCGAGGACAACGGTGATCGAATTCTCCCGCGCAGCCTCGCGGATTCGGGTCATGGCCTCGCCGTCTATGGTCACCGAGTTGGCATGGTAGCGGGCGACAAACTCCATCTGCTGATAGACCGGGTAGCTCCAAAGGAACACCGGGTAACCCGGAATCCAGGTCTCAGGAAAGGCGACCAAGTCCGCGCCACCGGTTGCGGCCTCGCTGATCAGGTCGACGGTTTTCTTTGTGGTGCCGGCGATGTCCAGCCAGACGGGCTCAGCCTGGACGGCGGCTACACGGACGTTCTTTGGCACGGGAATCTCCTGGGGTGGATGGCCTGCAAGTTGATTCAACGGTAGGCCGCACTTGGGCACCTCCATAGGGCATAATCTGCGGAAAGATAGGCATTTTCTGCACAGTTTCCCGTAACATTGTGGTCTGAGTCATGGTCTTACGTTCCGGTAAAGATCCGGAAACACGGTTGCGTGAGGATGGGCTTGTGGCAGTTATTTCGGCGTCCGATGTCCGGGACTGGCAGGACATCGCCAGCAGCAGCTTCGTGCCCCTGCGCTGCCAAGGAGTTTCCGATTCGTTCTCCGCAACGGTCGATGTGCGGCACCTAAGCCCGGCGCTGTCCCTGTCCGAGGTCAAGTCCGGCAGCGTGAACGTCAGGAGAACCTCCGCGCTGGCGACCCGGAGCGAGAGCGACGATCTGCTGCTGTCCATCCAAATGGCTTCGTCCGGGCGGATTTCGCAGCACGGCCGAGACGCCATCATGACCCCGGGGACGGCCGTTCTTTACGAGACAAACCGCCCCTACGAAATCGACCACCGCCTGCCCGGCCAGCATCAGCTCATTGCCAGGGTGAAGAGGGCGGCACTTCGCCTGCCGGCAGACTCCGTTTCGCAGGCCTGTGGACGGCTGATCGGCGGCGCCGAACCGCGGCTCCGCATTTTCTCCTCCTACCTCACCTCCCTCTTCGAGGAGTCGGAACGGCTAGGTCCCGGTGCCCGCCAAGAAATGTCCGAGATCGCAGTGGACCTGCTTGCCGCGCTGCTCCGGGAAGGGTCCGGCAGTCCGCTGCGCCACAACGAGAACCTGCTCGCCGCCCTGAAATCATTCGTACGCGACAACCTGCACTCATCCGGCCTGTCCGTGGAGACTCTGGCCGAACAGCACCACGTCTCGGTCCGCGCCGTATACGACGCCTTCGCACCCACCGGCGAACCGCCGGCCGCCTTCATCAGAAATGCACGGCTAAAGAAATCGGCATCCCTGCTCTCCAATCCTGGGTCGGGCCGTAGGACGGTCGGCTCCATAGCCGCCGAGTGCGGGTATACCGACCCGTCAACATTCACGCGCGCCTTCCGGCGTAGATACGGCGTCGTCCCGACAAACTGGACGCCCGGGGCCTAGGGCGCGTTGCTCGCACCGTAACTTCTTCCGACAAGCACGAGGCGCCTCCGGCAGCCATCGGAATAGCCTTGTCATGTTTAAGCGTGGCAGACCGCTGTTTAAGGTCACAAGCATGTTCAGGCTTTCGGCTTCCCGGACTTCGCCGACAATCAGCCCAATCACGTCGCGCAGGGGCAGCTGCAGTTCGAAGATCTCCTCGACCGTCACGACTCGCTCCCGGCTGCCAATGGCTGCTGCCAGACAATTGA
>NZ_JBNHHB010000262.1:0-6225 GCF_059091905.1 Arthrobacter sp. Dra40 | reverse complement strand
CGGGTTTTCGTGTCTCAGCTCGGCGACGACGTCGGTGTCCAGCAGCAGCCCGCGTGCCCGCCGCGGGCCGGCAGCATCCGTTCGCTGCGGCGCCGGCCCTGTGTGCGTTGGCGCTGGGCGCGTTGGCGCTGGGCGCTTTGGCGCCGGCACTGGGGGCGTTGGCGCCGGGGGCTTTGGTGCCGGCACTGGGGGCGTTGGCGCTGGCCCTGCGGGGGTACCCGCAGACCGTGGCGGCGTCGATGCCGGCCTAGGGGGCGTTGGCGCAGACCCTGACGTCAGTGGTGTCCGCTTGGCGTGTGTGATCATCGCGCCGCGGCGAGAGCGGCCTGCTGTCCGCGGGTGGGCGGAGCTGCAGTCAGCAGGAAATCCACGAAGGCTTCCCTCGCTGCGGAGACCTGTTCATAGTCGGCCAGACTCAAAACCTGGAGTTGCGGGGCGTTGGCAGTTTCCATGGCAACCGGCGCCGGGCGCCGTGTCCTTTCCCGTGCTCTTGCCCGCATCGGTAGCCAGTGGCTGATGCAGGCCGCTTCGTCATCCGAACCACCCAACGAGCGTGGGGTTGGTATGCGGCCAAAGTCGGAGCTTGGCGGCCACAATTCTTGAAGCTCTTGGAAGTATAGCCACCACTTCCGCCACCGCCGCAGAGACACCGGTCACATCGCGTAACAGGCCAGCTGCCACTGGGCCGATCGCCAAATTGTCAGGACCGCCAGGTACACCTGTAATTGCCGGCAGGCACCGGCCGGCGGCGGGTTATCGTTGGGGGAACCTGCCGCCGGCCGGGTTGGCACCACCTGCCAAAAGGAGGCATTGTGTTTCTGCTCGACTCCGAAACCGACGGGGCCGACCGGGACCTGGTCTACACGGCCAGCGATCTGGTCATCGCCGCCGAGTGCGAGTACCAGTTGCTGCGCCGACTGGATGAGAAGTTGGGGCGTTCCCCGGCGGCGGACTTCGGCCGCAACGAGATGCTGGAGCGCACGGCGGAGTTGGGCGATGTCCATGAACACCGCGTACTGCAGGAGTTCCGCGACACCTTCGGCGCGGGTGTGGTCGAAATCGCCGAAACCCGCAGTTACACACGCGGGGACCTGCAGGCCAAGCACGAAGAGTCGATCGCGGCCCTGCGCTCCGGAGCCGATGTGGTCTTCCAAGCGTCCTTTTTCGACGGCCGCTTCCATGGACGGTCGGATTTCCTGGTCAAAACCAATAACGACGGCGGTGCTCCCGCTTACGCGGTGTACGACACCAAGCTGGCGCGCCATGCCAAGGTCACCGCACTGCTGCAACTGGCGGCCTACGGAGACCAGCTTCTCCAGGCCGGCATCGCAGCGGCACCGACGGTGACGCTGGTGCTCGGCGACGGCCGACGCAGCGACCACAGCCTGACCGACTTGCTGCCGGTTTTCCGCGAACGCCGCAGCAGGTTCCTCGACCTGGTGGCCGCACACCGCCAGCAGCCGGAACCAGTCCGCTGGGGCGACGAAAGCGTGACCGCTTGCGGCCGCTGCGACTACTGTGCCGAACAGGTTCAGCTGCACCGCGACCTGCTGCTGGTGGCGAACATGAGCACGCTCCGCCGCCGCAAACTCCGCGCAGCCGGAATCAAAACCATCGACCAACTGGCCGCCCTGGAACTGCCCCCGAGTGAATCGCCCGAGGGCGCGCTGGCGCGACTGCGCGACCAGGCCCGGATGCAGACCGGTTTTTCCGAGCCGGATGGCCGCGTCAGCTACCGGAAGGACGGCGAGGAACACACCGTTGCCTACCGCGTCCTGGAGCAGAACACCCTGTCCCGCCTGCCGGTGCCGGATCCTGGTGACATCTTCTTCGACTTCGAGGGAGACCCTCTTTGGCAGGACGCGGACGGCGTATGGGGTTTGGAGTACCTTTTTGGAGTGGTGGAAAATCCACCCGCCGCTGGCGTCGCGCCGCCGTTCAAACCTTTTTGGGCGCACAGCCGGGCCGGCGAGCGGCAGGCGCTGACGGCCTTCCTGGATTATGTGGCCGAGCGGCGGCGCCAATACCCGGGACTGCACATCTACCACTACGCCAACTACGAGAAGGCGGCGCTGCGCCGGCTATCGCTGCAGCATCTGGTGGGCGAGGAAGCAGTGGACGATCTGCTGCGCGAAGGCATCCTGGTAGATCTGTACGACACGGTTCGGCACAGCCTGCGGATCTCGGAAAACTCCTACAGCATCAAGAAGCTCGAGCCGTTGTACATGGGAGACAATCTGCGCTCCGGCGACGTCAAAGACGCCGGAGCCTCAGTGGTTGCCTACGCCCACTACTCTGCGGCGCGGGATGCCGGGAAGGATGCCGAAGCGGAGACGGTCCTGAAAAGCATTGCAGATTACAACGAATACGACTGCCTGTCCACGTTGGAACTGCGCAATTGGCTCCTGCGGCTGGCGGCCGAACGCGGCATTGACCCGGGGCGCAGCGCCCCCGCGACGGCTGCCTTCGCCGGTGTGCCGTCGGAGGCCGAGGACGAGCCAGTGGCGCCGGATGAACGGCGTCTGCTGGACTACCTGTCGGCAGCCGCCGAACAGGCCGCCGGCCGAAACGAGCCGCTGACCGCCGACGACCAGGCCGTTGCCATGGTCGCGGCCTCGGTCGGCTACCACCGGCGCGAGGAGAAGCAGTACTGGTGGGCGCATTTCGATCGGCTGGATGCCCCGGTGGAGGACTGGGCGGATACCCGCGATGTCTTCACGGTTGATGCCGCCCACGTGGTTTCCGAGTGGGAAAAGCCGACGCCGCGCAGCAACCCGGTCCGCTTGCTGAGGCTCACCGGCAGGCTGGCTCCGGGGTCCACGATCAAGGAGGGCAGCCTGCTCTGCCGCCTCTACGACCGGCCCTACCCGGCGTTTCTGCGCGACCAGAGCGACGGCGTCAACCACCGCGCGTTCTGGTTCGGTGCCGAAGTGTTGGAACTCGGTGCTGACGGCGCGAAGGACACGCTCTTGCTGAAGGAGCGGCTGCCGCGCGCTGCGGACGAATACTCCGAGTTCCCGGTGGCCTTGACGCCGGACAAGCCCGTGCCCACAACCTCTATCCGCCAGGCGCTCGCCGACATCGCCGAAGCGCTCGCCAACGCCCTCCCCGGCTTCCCGGCCGAACCGGCCTTGGACCTCCTGCGCCGGCTCCCGCCGCGGCTGGCAACCTTGGAAGAACTGCCCGAGGTCCAGAACCACCCGGACGGCTACGTGGATGCGATCACCGCCGCCGTCGGGGACCTGCAGGACTCCTATCTGGCGGTTCAAGGGCCCCCGGGCACCGGCAAGACGTACGTCGGTTCGCACGCCGTCGCCCGGCTGGTGGCACGGGGCTGGAAGGTTGGCGTCGTCGGCCAGTCACATGCCGTGGTGGACAACATGCTGCGCGCTGCCATCGAGAAGGCCGGCGTACCGGCGGAACTGGTTGCCAAGAAACCTAACGGCGACCATGATCTGCCATGGCCGAACCGGGGCGCTGAAGACGTGGCACGGTTGCTCGAAGCCCCGGGCGGGGCACTGGTCGGGGGCACGGCATGGACCATGACGGGCTCGACTGTCCCGCCGAAGTCGCTGGATCTGCTGGTCATCGACGAAGCCGGTCAATTCTCGCTGGCGAACACCTTGGCTGTTTCCCGCGCCGCAAAGCGCCTGCTGCTGCTGGGAGATCCGCAGCAACTGCCCCAGGTGACCCAGGGTACGCACCCGGAGCCTGTTGATGAGTCCGCACTCGGTTGGCTCTCCGCGGGCCATGCCACCCTGCCGCCGGAACTGGGCTATTTCCTCGCCCGGAGCTGGCGCATGCACCCGGACCTCTGCCGGGCCGTCTCCGTCTTGGCCTACGACGGCCGGCTTGAGTCGACGCCGGCCGCGGCCACCCGGCAACTGGAGGGAGCACCGCCTGGGGTGGAGTGCGTTTACATAGACCATCAGGGCAACGCCACATCGTCGCCGGAAGAAGCCGTCGAAGTTCTTGCCCAGGTCCGACGGCATGTGGGCCTGTTGTGGCGAGAAGACAACGCGGTCGCCCCGCGTCCGCTGGACGGGACGGACATCCTCGTGGTGGCTCCCTACAACGCGCAGGTCCAGCTGATCCGTTCGGTGCTGGACCGAGCCGGCCTGCAGGACGTCCGAGTCGGCACGGTAGACAAGTTCCAAGGCCAGGAAGCGCCCGTCGTGATCGTTTCCACGGCCGTGTCTGCTCCGGCCGAAGCACCTCGGGGCATGGAATTCGTGCTGAACCGCAACCGCAACAACGTCGCGGTATCGCGTGGCCAGTGGCGCGCAGTCATCGTACGCTCGCGCGCCTTGACCGATTACTTGCCCACGAGGCCCGCCGGTTTGGAAGAGCTGGGCGCCTTTTTGGGGCTTTGCCAGGGCGCGGATCGGTGCCGGCCGGGCCTGAGCTCATAGCTAGTCGAAGGTCATACCAGCTGTCCGGCTGCGGCGCCGGGCGCGGACATGCTTGAATGAGAAAGGCAGCCCGGCGGGATAACCCTGCGGTACCCGTGCCGGGTGGAAGTGTGCACCTAGTAGTTTCCGCACAGTAATTCCGACGAGAAGAGGAAGAACATGAGCAAGTACGAACTGCCCGAGCTCGATTACGATTACGCAGCCCTGGAGCCGCATATCTCGGCCCGGATCATGGAGCTGCACCACTCCAAGCACCACGCCACCTACGTGGCCGGCGCGAACACCGCGCTGGAGCAGCTGGCTGAGGCCCGCTCCAAGGGCGAATTCGGCAACGTGCCGAAGCTGTCCAAGGACCTGGCCTTCCACCTGGGCGGCCACACCAACCACTCGATCTTCTGGAAGAACCTCTCCCCGGAAGGCGGCGACAAGCCCACCGGCGAGCTGGCGTCCGCCATCGATGAGTACTTCGGCTCCTTCGACGCGTTCCGCGGCCACTTCGGCGCCGCCGCGCTGAGCCTGCAGGGCTCAGGCTGGGCCGTGCTGGCCTACGAACCGCTCGGCGGCAACCTGGTCATCGAGCAGCTCTACGACCAGCAGGGGAACATCCCGGTGGGCACCATCCCGCTGCTGATGCTGGACATGTGGGAGCACGCCTTCTACCTGGACTACGTCAACGTCAAGGCTGACTACGTCAAGGCCTTCTGGAACATCGTCAACTGGGCCGACGTCGCCGCCCGCTTCGACGCCGCCCGCACCGGCGCTTCGGCGCTGATCACCCCGGCCTAGCAGACCGGACCACCCACGGCACGGACCGGTGGGAAGCCACCACGGGTCACGGCCACATCCATGAGGCAGAAGCACATGACTACTCGAGTTGGTATCAACGGATTCGGCCGGATCGGACGCAGCTACTTCCGCGCCCTGCTGGCTCAGGACTCAGACTTGGAAATCGTGGCGGTCAACGATCTGACCGACGCGGATACGCTGGCCCACTTGCTTAAATACGACAGCGTGCTGGGCGTGCTGGCGGAAACGGTGGAAGTTGACGCCGGCAACCTGATCGTGGGCGGCCGCAAGGTCAGCGTCCTGTCCGAGAAGGACCCGGCCTCCCTGCCGTGGGGCGATCTTGGCGTCGACATCGTGATTGAATCCACCGGCCGCTTCAACAAGGGCGGCGGCGCCCGCAAGCACCTTGACGCCGGTGCCAGGAAAGTCCTGATCTCGGCTCCGGCCAAAGACGAGGACATCACCATCGTCATGGGCGTCAACGACAGTGAGTACGACGCCGGCTCCCACCACCTGATTTCGAACGCCTCCTGCACGACGAACTGCCTGGCACCGTTGGCCAAGGTGCTGGACGAGAAGTTCGGCATTGAACACGGGCTGATGACCACGATCCACGCCTACACCGCCGACCAGAACCTGCAGGACGGGCCGCACCGGGACCTGCGGCGCGCCCGGGCGGCAGCCATTAACCTGGTGCCCACATCCACCGGTGCCGCGAAGGCCATCGGGCACGTGCTCCCGCAGCTCCAGGGCAAGTTGGACGGTTTCGCCGTCCGCGTTCCGGTGCCCACCGGTTCGATGACCGACCTCACGGTAACCGTGTCCCGCGCAGCCGACGTCGAAGAGGTGAACGCCGCGTTCAGGGAGGCCGCCGCCGACCCGCACTGGGCCGGGATCCTCACCTATACGGAGGCCCCCATCGTGTCCTCGGATATCGTCACAGACCCGGCCTCTTCGATCTTCGACTCGGGACTGACTAAGGTTATGGGTAATCAGGTGAAAGTTGTTGGCTGGTACGACAACGAGT
>NZ_JBNHHB010000261.1:0-6280 GCF_059091905.1 Arthrobacter sp. Dra40 | reverse complement strand
ATTTTCTTTGTCACGGGTGCCGACTCGGCCTCGCTGGTGATGGCTTCACTCAGTTCCAACGGGGCAGAGGAGCCCTCCCGCGGCGTCGTCATCTTCTGGGGTGCGCTGACCGGCGCAGTGGCTGCGGTGATGTTGCTGGCCGGCGGGGACCAGCCGGCCGAAGCCCTGAACGGGCTCAAAAACATCACCATCGTGGTGGCGTTGCCGTTCGTCCTGGTGATGCTGCTGATGTGCATCGCGCTGGCCAAGGACCTGCGCCGTGATCCGCTGGCGCTGCGCCGACGGCTGGCCGACTCCGTGGTGGAGCGCGCCATCCGTTCCGGGGTGGGCCAGCACGGCGGCAGTAGGTTCGACCTGGTCACCAAACACGAATGCGACGACACCTGTCCCGAAGGAACGTGTCCGGCAGCTTCTTCGCCACGCGCCTGAGCCGCCCGGCGGCGGGCGGACCTGAGTACCGGGGGCGCCCGCCGCACGCACCAACGCATGACCCTTCTTCACCTCTTGCCCCACCCTGCTACCTGAAGGAGCATTACCGCATGAGCACCACCCCGCGCATCGTCATCATCGGAGCAGGGATTGTCGGCGCCAATCTCGCGGACGAGCTGGCCGCCCGCGGCTGGACGAACGTCACGGTCCTGGAGCAGGGCCCGCTGCACCTGGCCGGCGGGTCGAGCTCGCACGCACCCGGGTTGGTGTTCCAGACGAACCCGTCCAAGACCATGACCGAATTCGCCGGCTACACCGTGGACAAGTTGCTTTCCCTCACGGCCGACGGCACCTCCTGCTTCAACCAGGTGGGTGGCTTGGAGGTAGCCACCACGCCGGCGCGGTTCGAAGACCTGAAGCGCCGGGCGGGCTTCGCAGCTTCGTGGGGCCTCGAGGCCAGGCTGATCGATCCGGATGAGTGCGAGAAGTTCCATCCGCTGCTGCCCGCGGGAAATGTGCTGGGCGGCCTGCACATCCCGTCCGACGGACTCGCGCTGGCGGCGCGTGCCGTCCGCCTGCTGATCGACCGGGTCTCCGCGGCCGGGGTCGAATTCCGCGGTTCCACTACCGTGACAGGCATTGAGCACGACGGCGGACGGGTCACCGCCGTGGCGACCGACACCGGGAGGATACCCGCCGACGTCGTCGTCTGCTGTGCCGGGTTCTGGGGGCCGAAGATCGGCGCGATGGTCGGCATGACGGTGCCGCTGCTCCCCTTGGCACACCAGTACGTCAAGACCTCGGCGTTGCCGGCGCTGGCCGGTTGGAACGAGCTGCCCAACGGCGCCCGGCTGCCGATCCTGCGCCATCAGGACGCGGACCTGTACTTCCGCGAACACGGCGACCGGCTGGGCATCGGGTCCTATGCCCATCGCCCCATGCCGGTGAACCTGGACGAGCTGTCCGCTGTCCCGCCGGCGGACGTGTCCGAAGACCGCATGCCGTCGCGGCTGGACTTCACCCCGGAGGACTTCGAACCGTCCTGGCGGGAAAGCCAGCGGTTGCTGCCGGCACTCCAGGGCGCGGACATCGCCGACGGCTTCAACGGCGTCTTTTCGTTCACTCCCGACGGCGGCCCGCTGATAGGCGAATCACCGGACGTCGTCGGCTTCTACCTGGCCGAAGCCGTGTGGGTGACGCATTCGGCGGGCGTGGCCAAGGCAGTGGCCGAGCTGTTGGTGGACGGCCGGTCGCAGACGGATCTGCACGAATGCGATGTGCGCCGGTTCGAAGACGTCCAGCGGGCTCCGGAGTACATCAGCCAGACGTCCCAGCAGAACTTCGTGGAAATCTACGACGTGCTGCACCCGCTGCAGCCCCGCGAATCGCCGCGGAAACTGCGGACCAGCCCGTTCTTCGGCCGCCAGCAGGAGCTCGGCGCGTTCTTCCTTGAATCCGGCGGCTGGGAGCGTCCGCACTGGTACGAGGCCAATGCACCCTTGCTGGCCGATCTTCCGCACGACTGGCGTGAACCGGAACGGGATGGTTGGACGGCCCGCTACCACTCGCCCATCGCCGCCGTCGAAGCGTGGAAGACGCGCACCGCCGTCGCTCTGTATGACATGACGCCGCTCAAGCGGGTGGAGGTTTCCGGTCCGGGCAGCCTGGAATTGCTGCAGCGGCTGAGTACCGGGCAGATCGGCAGGCAGCCCGGAGCGGTGACCTATTGCCTGCTGCTGGATTCCGCCGGCGGCGTCCGCAGCGACATCACGGTGGCGCGCTTGGCGCCGGAGCGGTTCCAAGCCGGCATCAACAACAATGCCGACTATGAGTACCTGAGCGGCGAGGCGGCCGCACAGTCACAGGCAGACCCGGCGCAGTGGGTTCAGGTCACGGACATTACCGCCGGCACCTGCTGCATCGGGCTCTGGGGGCCGCTGGCCCGCAAGGTGATGGCCAAGGTCAGCAGCGACGACTTCAGCAATGACTCGCTCAAGTACTTCCGGACGGCACAGGTGCGCATTGCCGGTGTGAGCGTCACTGCGATGCGGCTCTCCTATGTGGGCGAACTGGGCTGGGAGCTCTACACCACCGCGGATCAAGGACTCAAGCTCTGGGACGCGCTGTTCAACGCCGGGCAGGAGTACGGCGTGATCGCCGCCGGCCGCGCGGCCTTCAACAGCCTGCGGCTGGAGAAGGGCTACCGGCTCTGGGGCACGGACATGAGCACCGAGCACACTCCGGAGGAAGCCGGCGTTGGATTTGCGGTTAAGGCCGACAAAGCAGAGTTTGTCGGTGCTGCGGCGCTGGCTGCCGCGGGCGCGCCGGTCCGCCGGTTGCGCTGCCTGACCATCGACGACGGCCGGTCGGTGGTGATGGGCAAGGAACCGGTGTATGTGGGCAACGTCCCTTCCGGATACGTCACCAGTGCGGCCTTCGGCTACACGGTGGGGCGGCCGGTGGCCTACGCCTGGCTGCCGGCGGATACCGCCGAAGGGGACCCGGTGGAGATCGAGTACTTCGGCCGCCGCATCCCGGCCACGGTGTCCGCCGAGCCGCTGGTGGATCCCGGCATGGAACGGCTGCGCGGCTGAGCGGCTCGCGGCTGACGGGCAGCCGGGCGGGACCTTCTACCCGGGGTGACCGTCGACCGCGCGGACCTTCTACCCGGGCTGACCGTCCACCGCAGCTGACCGGCAACCGGGCGGGACCTTCTACCCGGGCTGACCGTCCACCGCAGCTGACCGGCTGCCGCGGCTGTCCCTTCACGGCGACGTAAGGCCGGGCCGCGGTTAGGGCCGCAAGAGCACTTTGATGGCGCGGCGTTCATCCATCGCGCGGTAGGCTTCAGCGGCTTCTGCAAGCGGCATGACGACGTCGAAGACCTTCCCCGGATTGATCTTGCCGGCCAGCACATCCTCAAGGAGCTCGGGAAGGTATTCACGGGTGGGGGCAGCGCCGCCAGCGACGGCGATGTTCCGGGAGAACAACACGCCGATGGGCAGTTCCGCGCCGCCCGCGGGAACACCCACGAAGCCCACCGAGCCGCCGGGCCTGGTGCAGCGCAGCGCCTGGTCCATCGACTCCGCCGTGCCCACGCATTCGAGCACCGAGTCGGCCAGCACACCGCCCAGCAACGCTTTGACCTTCTCCGCCGCCTCTTTGCCCCGTTCGGCCACCACGTCCGTCGCCCCGAACTCACGTGCCACAGCTGCCCGGTCATCGTGACGGGACATGGCGATGATCCGCTCTGCACCCAACCGTTTGGCCGCCAGCACGCCGCACAGTCCGACGGCGCCGTCGCCCACCACCACCACGGTGCGCCCCGGTCCGGCCTTGGCGCTGATGGCCGCATGGTGTCCGGTGCCCATCACGTCCGAGAGCGTGAGCAGACTCTTGGCCAGCTCCTCCCCCGGTTCGGTCACGCCGGGCACCACCACCAGGGTGCCATCGGCGTTGGGCACCCGCACAGCTTCGCCTTGGCCGCCGTCGACCGGCAGGCCGTGCTCATCCTTCCCGCCCCAACTCGCCCGGCGTTCGCAGGAGGTCTGCACGCCGTTGCGGCAGGGCGGGCACTCGCCACAGCTGATGGCCCACGGGGCGACCACGAAGTCGCCGGCTGACAGCGTCCGGACTGCGTCGCCGGTGGCCTCGACGACACCGATGAGTTCGTGGCCGATAGGATGCGGGTCACCCGGCTTACGCACGCCCCGGTAAGGCCAGAGATCGGAGCCGCAGACGCAGGTTGCCGTCACCCGTACGATCGCGTCGGCCGGGGCGAGGATTTGGGGCTCGGGGCGGTCCTCGACGCGGATGTCGCCGGGTCCGTGGATGATTGCAGCTCGCATGTGGCCTCCTGTGTTCAGGTGATGGTGTGGTGCTTTCAGCTTAGGCAGGTTCCGTTCCCCGCCGGGAACAGGCGAAGCCCGCCACCTCTGACTGCAGGTGACGGGCTTCGGCGCTGTTGGCGGTGGGCCTAGAGGCTCGAGGCCGGCTCGTGGTCCGGGTAGACCTCGCGCAGCAGATGAGCGGTCTCGGACGGGGTCTTGCCGACCTTCACGCCCGCGGCCTCGAGGGCTTCCTTCTTGGCCTGCGCCGTGCCGGATGAGCCGGAGACGATGGCGCCGGCGTGGCCCATGGTCTTGCCCTCCGGAGCGGTGAAGCCCGCCACGTAGCCGACAACGGGCTTCGTGACGTTGGCCTTGATGTATTCGGCGGCACGTTCCTCGGCGTCGCCGCCGATTTCGCCGATCATCACGATTGCCTTGGTCTCCGGATCGGCCTCGAACGCCGCCAGGGCGTCAATGTGGGTGGTGCCGATGACCGGGTCGCCGCCAATGCCGATGGCGGTGGAGAAACCGAGGTCTCGCAGCTCATACATCATCTGGTAGGTCAGCGTGCCGGACTTGGAGACCAGGCCCACACCGCCCTTGCCGGTGATGTTCGCCGGGGTGATGCCCACCAGCGACTCGCCCGGCGTGATGATGCCCGGGCAGTTCGGGCCGATGATGCGGGTGATCTGGTTGCCGTCGGCGTCCTTCTTGGACTGGGCCAGAGCCCAGAACTCGGCGGAGTCCTGCACCGGTACACCTTCGGTGATCACTACGACCAGGCCGATTTCGGCCTCGATGGCTTCGACCACAGCGTCCTTGGTGAAAGCCGGCGGGACGAAGACGATCGAAACATCGGCGCCGGTCTCGGCGACGGCTTCCTTGACCGAGCCGTACACCGGCAGGGTCTTCTGGCCGTGGGTGACCGTGGTGCCGGCCTTGCGGGCGTTGACGCCGCCCACAATGTTGGTACCGGCGTGCAGCATGCGTGCCGTGTGCTTGGAGCCTTCGCCGCCGGTGATGCCCTGGACGATGACCTTCGAGTCCTTGTTGATGAAGATAGACATGTTGTTAGTTCCTCGGTCCTTAGGCGTTGGCCAGTTCGGCGGCCTTGTCGGCGCCCTGGTCCATGGTCAGGGCCAGGGTGACCAGCGGGTGGTTGGCGTTGAGCAGGATCTGCCGGCCTTCGTCCACGTTGTTGCCGTCCAGACGGACAACCAGGGGCTTGGTGGCCTTCTCGCCCAGGATTTCCAGGGCCTTGACAATGCCGTTTGCCACGGCGTCGCACGCGGTGATGCCGCCGAAGACGTTCACGAACACGCTCTTGACCTGGCTGTCATTGAGGATGACGTCCAGGCCGGCGGCCATGACCTCGGCCGAGGCGCCGCCGCCAATGTCCAGGAAGTTTGCGGGCTTGACGTTGCCGTGCTTCTCACCGGCGTAGGCGACGACGTCGAGGGTGGACATGACCAGCCCCGCACCGTTGCCGATGATGCCGACCTGGCCGTCGAGCTTGACGTAGTTCAGGTCCAGTTCCTTGGCCTTGGCCTCGAGCGGATCCGCAGCATCCTTGTCCTCGAGTTCCTCGTGGCCGGGCTGGCGGAAGGACGCGTTCTCGTCGAGCGAGACCTTGCCGTCCAGGGCGACGATGTCGCCGGCGCCGGTCTTGACCAGCGGGTTCACCTCCACCAGGGTGGTGTCTTCCTTCTTGAACACGTCCCAGAGCTTGATGATGACCTCGGCGACCTTCGGGCGCAGTTCCTCGGCGAAGCCTGCCTGTGCGACGATCTCGTCGGCCTTGGCCTGGTCGATGCCGACGGCCGGGTCAACGGCAACCTTGGCCAGGGCGTCGGGACGCTCCACGGCCAGCTGCTCGATCTCCATGCCGCCCTCCACCGAGCACATGGCCAGGTAGTTGCGGTTCGCCCGGTCCAGCAGCACGGAGAAGTAGTACTCCTCGGCGATGTCGGCGCCCTGGGCGATCATGACCTTGTTGACGGTGTGGCCCTTGATGTCCATAC
>NZ_JBNHHB010000260.1:0-6321 GCF_059091905.1 Arthrobacter sp. Dra40 | reverse complement strand
TCTGCGCGGGCACCGTCGACGCCTGGGCCGAGGCGTTCAGCGCCGGCGTGCGGCAGCCGGGCGACCTGATGCTGATGTACGGCTCCACCATGTTCTTTGTTCAGGTCCTTGGGCAGTTCCGCGCCGAACCCAAGCTCTGGACCACGGCCGGGGTAGACCAGGGGTCCCTCACACTGGCCGCGGGGATGTCCACCTCAGGAAGCCTGACCACCTGGTTGCAGCGGCTGCTCGGCGACGTCCCGTTTGAGCAGCTCATCAGGGAGGCCGCTGCGGTGCCGCCGGGATCCGACGGACTGCTGCTGCTGCCCTATTTCGCCGGCGAACGCACGCCCGTCTTCGATCCCGACGCCCGCGGCCTGATCACCGGCCTGTCGCTGCGCCACGAGCGGGGCCATCTGTTCCGGGCCGCGTACGAGGGCATCGGCTTCGGCATCCGGCAGATCCTGGAGTACCTCGAGAACGCCGGCGAACCGATCCGGCGGGTCATCGCCGTCGGCGGCGGCACGAAGGCCAGGCTCTGGACTGAGATTGTCAGCAACATCACCGGACGCGACCAGCTGGTCCCGGAACAAACCATCGGTGCCAGCTACGGGGACGCGCTGCTCGCCGCCATCGGAACCGGGGCAGTCCCCGCCGGGACCGACTGGGCCCGGACGGCGGCAACGGTGAAGCCCGATCCGGCCACCGCCCCGCTCTACGAAAAGCTCTACGCCACCTACGGGCTCCTGTACCCGTCAAACCGGGAGCACATGCACGTGCTCGCCGCCCTGCAGGAACCGGCGGACGAGTAAGAGGCCCGGCAGAGCATGAGAATCCTGGTCACCGGTTCCGCCGACGGCCTGGGCCGGGCTGCAGCTGATGCCCTGCTGTCAGCCGGACACAACGTCGTCGTGCACGCCCGCAGCCAGGACCGCGCGGCCGTCCTCGACTCACTGGTCGACCGCGGCGCGGACATCGTGGTGGGTGATTTCACGGACCCTGGGGCGGTACGGCGCATCGCAGCGGAACTGAACGATCGGGGCCCGCTCGATGCGGTGATTCACAACGCCGGCGTTTGGCGTGGGCGGGCAGTGATGCCGGTGAACATCATTGCCCCCTACCTCCTCACGGCGCTCCTCGAAGGACCCACGCGCCACGTGTATGTGAGCAGCGGTTCCCACTTCGCAGGGCGTCCATCGCTTGCCGGGGTTGACTGGCATGGAAGGACGCCAGGCTCTTACGCGGACAGCAAGCTGTTCGTCACCACACTTGCCGCCGCGGCCGGCCGGATCCACCCCGAATTGCTCAGCAACGCCGTGGACCCAGGCTGGGTCCCGACCAAGATGGGCGGACCGGGCGCTCCCGACGACCTCGATCTTGGTCACGAGACCCAGGAATGGCTCGCCACGAGCGACCAGCCCGAAGCGCTTACCAGCGGCGGGTACTGGTACCACCGGCAGCGGCAGCAACCTCACCACGCAGTCAACGACCATTCCTTTCAAGACCACCTCCTGCGCACCCTCGCCGGGGAAACCGGCGCCACGCTCTAGACGTGCGTCACGGACGCGCGGCCGGACAAGTGCCCTTGAGGCGCTGGCACTGACCAGTCGCGGTCTGCCCGCCCCCGTATACTTTCAGCATGCTGATCATCCGTTTGAATCGTGGCCACCAAGCCCGGCAGCCCGCCGTTGAGCAGGGCTGGGGCCATCGGTGAGCGGCGGCCTCGTCGCCCTGCTGGATGACGTCGCAGCCCTGGCCCGCATAGCCGCCGCCTCGCTGGACGACGTCGCTGCCGGTGCTGCCAAGGCGGGCACCAAGGCCGCCGGCGTGGTGATCGACGACGCAGCTGTCACCCCGCAGTACGTGTCCGGGGCGGACCCGTCCCGCGAACTGCCGATGATCAAGCGGATCTTCTGGGGTTCGCTCCGGAACAAGCTGTTGATCATCCTGCCGGCGCTGCTGCTCATCAGCGCCTTCATCCCGGTGGTGATCCCGTTCATCCTCATGCTGGGCGGCACCTACCTCTGCTACGAGGGAGCCGAGAAGGTCTGGCACAAGCTCCGCGGCCACCATGCGGCCGAAAAGGCGCCGGCGGTCGAGCGGGGTCCAAAGGCGGAAGCCAAGGTCACCAAAGGCGCCATCACCACCGACTTCATCCTGTCCTGCGAAATCATGGTCATCTCGATGAACGAGGTGGCCAATGAGTCCCTGTGGGTCCGGGCGCTCATCCTGGTCGTCGTGGCCATCGCCATCACCGTGCTCGTGTACGGCGCCGTCGCACTCATCGTCAAGATGGACGACATCGGTCTGCACCTGACCACCAAGGACTCTGCGGGCTCGCAGCGCTTCGGCGAACTGCTGGTCAAGGGCATGCCCGCCGTGCTGGCCGGGATCACCCTCGTCGGAACCATCGCCATGCTGTGGGTGGGTGGTCACATCATGCTGCAGGGGGCCTACGACCTCGGCTGGCACGCTCCCTACGACCTGGTCCACCTCCTCGAGGCCCCGTTCGGCGGGATCGCGGCGGTCGGCGGCTTCCTGGCCTGGCTCGTGAACACCCTCTGCTCGGCCGTCCTCGGACTGGCCTGGGGCCTCGTTGTCATGGCGATCGTGCACCCGCTGCTGAAAGTGCTGCCGTTCGGCAAGAAGAAGGGCGGGCACGAAGAGGGCGACGTCCGCGCCGCCGTCGGCGGCTATCGGCGGTCGGCACGCGACGCCGATCCCGCCCCCTAGCTACTAGCGGGACGTCATGCCGTATTGCTCTGGCTCCTGCCCTTGGCGTGGCCAGCGTGCAGGCGGTTCGGAGTTATGGTTGCAGTAGGTTTTGAATCCCGCGGCAGCGGGCGGGTGCCGGAAGGACGTGGATGGCGCACTTTGTGATTATGGGCTGCGGGCGTGTGGGCGTGACGCTGGCCCACACCCTGGATGATTCCGGGCACAGCGTAGCCATCATTGACCAGGACGACCGGGCCTTCCGCCGGCTGCGCTCCGGCTTTTCGGGACGCAAAGTCACGGGTGTCGGTTTCGACCGGGACACGCTGCGGCACGCGGACATTGAAAACGCCTACGCCTTCGCAGCCGTTTCCAGCGGCGATAACTCCAACATTCTGGCTACCCGCGTGGCGCGTGAGACATTCCACGTGCCGCACGTTGTGGCCCGGATCTACGATCCCGGCCGCGCCGAGATCTACCAGCGGCTCGGCATCCCCACCGTAGCCGCGGTGCGCTGGAGCGCTGACCAGGTGCTGCGTCGCATCCTGCCTGAACAGAGCATCAAGGGTGATTTCCGGGAGGCATCCGGGCGCTTGATTCTGGGCGAAGTCGCGCTGGATGACGGTTGGGTGGGCCGGCAACTGAGCGAGATTGAAGCCGCTTCCGGCGCCCGGGTGGCATATCTGACCCGCTTTGGCGAAGGCATCCTGCCCGCCCCGGGCGCCCGGTACCAGAAGGGCGACATTGTCCACGCCATGATGGCCATGGATTCGACCTTCGAAATCGACAGAGTCCTGTCCAAACCGCCGGTGGAGGAGTCCGAATGAGGGTTGTGATTGCCGGTGCGGGCAGCGTTGGATCGTCGATTGCCCGCGAGCTGCTCTCGAACAACCACGACATCCTGCTGATCGATCCCAAGCCGGAAGTGATTGGCCGCAGCGGACTGACGGGGGCCCGGTGGCTGATCGGCGATGCCTGCGAGATCACCACGCTGCGTGAGGCCCGGCTCGAGGACGCCGACGTGGTGGTCTCCGCGACCGGCGACGACAAGGTGAACCTGGTGGTCTCGCTGCTGGCCAAGAGCGAGTTCGGTGTCAACCGCACCGTGGGCCGGGTGAACAACCCCAAAAATGACTGGATGTTCGACGATTCCTGGGGCGTGGATGTCGCCGTCAACACCCCGCGCCTGATGACTGCCCTGGTGGAGGAAGCGGTGGAAATCGGGGACCTGGTCCGCCTGCTGACCCTGCAGACCGGCATCGCTTCCATGGTGGAGTTCACGGTCCCCGCGGACTCCGCGCTGATCGGTCAACGTCTGGGCTCCATCGACTGGCCGCAGGATGCGACAGTGGTGGCCATCCTGCGGGACGACGCGCCGATTACGCCGAGCCCGGACGACGTGGTGGAAGCCAGCGACGAGCTCTTCTTCATCACCACGATCGCCGCGGAGGACGCCCTGCGGGCCGTCCTGACCGGCCGTCCGGCGTCCGCGGAGTAGCTCGGGCGGGAGACGGGCCCAGAGGGGCCGGTTCGCCTCAAGGGAGTCCGGCTCAGAGGGGCCGGGTCGCTTCAACGGCGGCCGGGCGGGAGACCAGCCATGCCAGCCACAGCCCCAGCGCGTACAGCGGCACGCCCATGATCAGCCGCGTGGTGCCCAGCGCCACCAGTCCGTCCTCACCCATCAGGTAGAGCGGAACCTGCACCGCGAGCCGCAGCGCCAGCACCGCTATCAGAATCCAGGTGGCGATGGCGTAGGCCCGCAGCCGGTTCGGCTGCTTGCGCCAGGCGGTGCCCTCGCTGCGGATCATTCCGAAGATCAGGCCCAGCGCCGGCCACTTCACGGCCACGGACACCAGCATGGCCAGAATGTAGGCGGCATTCGTGATGAAGCCCCACACGTAGAAGTCCTCGGCGCGGCCCGTGGTGTTTGCCACAAAGGCGCAGATGGCTACGCCCACCAATCCGGAGAAGGCTTGTGTGGCGGAACCCCGTTGCACCAGGCGCAGCACGGTGAAGACAGCGGCAACCGCCAGCGCGCCCAGGAGCGCCGGCCCGAGTTCGCGGCCGATGGTGAAGACCACCAGGAAGATCACTCCCGGCAGGATGCTCTCGGCCAGTCCGCGGACGCCGCCAACGGTCTTGAGCACGTCGATCTGGCCGTTGTCGCTGCGGTAAACCCCTGCACGCGCGGCATAGCTGCCAGCAAGTGCTTCGGCGGTGCCTTCACGGTTCCCCTCCTCCCCCTGCGGTTCAGGCCGGGGCACCGGTTGCTGTCCGGGGTCGCGAGGGGGCACGTTGTGCTGCGGAGCGGAGTCCGGTTGTTGATCGGTCATAGGTCAATTCTCCAACGGACTGAGGATCTCATAGCGCGGGTTGTAGATGGTCGCTGTCCCGTCTACCCGGAACAGCATGCCCTCGAAGGCGAGACGGATGCCTGCCGTGATGCCGGGGACGCGCCGCTGCCCCAGCCAGATCAGCCTGACCCGCGGGTGCCCTCCGCCGCGGGATGTTCCGGGCCCTTGCTGGCCCGCGTCGGTGACGACGGCGGAAAACCTCGGCGCCTGCCCTGCCGGCACGATGGTGATCGCCTCCACCAAGCCTGTGCCCGCAACATGGCCGCGCTCCGGGAACCTCCCGATAGAGCCGTCGGGCGGCCTCGGCGGAGCGACGTGCCGGTCAGCCAATCTCGGTGATTTCCGGACCCCGCTCAGGGGCAGTCAGCTGTGGTCCCTGCCGTGGGGCGTCCTGTGCTGCAGCGGGCGGCTGCGGAGCGACACCCTTGGGCATCTTCAGCTGCAGCAAATCCTTGGGCGGCATCGGCTGGGTGCCGCGGACCACCACGGTGGCACGGAAGAGTTCCTCGAGGTCCGCGGCCTTGGTGCGGTCCAGCGCGGCAGGGCCGCCAATGACGCCGCGCAGGAACCAGCGCGGCCCGTCGACGCCGAGGAACCGGGCCACGCGGTAGCCCGTCTTTCTGTCCGCGGACTGGGCCGGCAGTTTGGCCACGACCTCTGTTCCCATCGGCCCGTCGATTTCCTGGACGGTCCCGCCCTGTGAACCGACTGAACTGGCGATCTGGGTGCGGATCTCATCCCACAACCCCCCGGACTTCGGCGCGGCGAAGGCCTGTAGCTGCAGGTTGGAACCGGCCAGGTCCAGCGTCACGGCAACCACCCGCTGGGACTTTTCCTCGACTTCCAGCCGCAGCTGGAGACCATCGCGGGGACGAATCTTCAGGGCGCCCAGATCCAGGTAGCCGTCCCCGGTGTCCTGCTCCGAGTCATCGTAGGGACCGTGGCGGCGCGGGCCGTTCTCCGGGGCCTGCTCGGTGGCTTCCTCGCCGGATACTGCATCGCCAACTGCCGGCTCTTCGCCGTCGTTCTGGTTTTTCTTTTTGGAACGCCCAAATGCCATAGCCTGCGTTTCCTCTTCCTCCGGCACTGGACCGGGTTGCTCAAAGCCTGCGCTGAGGTGCTGCCGCCGCCTCAGGATGGTGGTCAGGCACGCGTACGTTCTCAGGGCGCGCGCCCACCCCGCTAACCGGAGCCGAACCCGCCCGTGGATCCAAACCCGCCGGCACCCCGCACAGACTCGGGGAATTCGGCCACCAGCTCGAAAGCGGCCGTTTCC
>NZ_JBNHHB010000259.1:0-6330 GCF_059091905.1 Arthrobacter sp. Dra40 | reverse complement strand
AAAATCCCCACCAGCACCATGGCCAGGATCGCCACCGCGCCGGCCAGAATGTTCGGCAGCGGCAGGTTCTGCAGCAGATCGAAGAGGGCGCCGTCGAAGGAGATGGTCGGTTCGCCGTCGACTATGTCCACCAGCCCGTCGCCGGTATCCGGTGTGGCATCTGCTGCGGCCTGCACGCCAAAGCTGGCCCCGCCGAAGATCGCGAACCAGGCGACGCTCACTACGCTCGGCACCAGCAGCACGCCGGTGACGAACTGGCGGATGGTGCGGCCGCGGCTGATGCGGGCAATGAACATGCCCACGAACGGCGTCCAGGACACCCACCAGGCCCAGTAGAACACCGTCCAGCCGGACATCCAGCTGCGCAGCGCCTCGTCCCCCACGGCTTCGGTGCGGGAGGCCATCTCGGCCAGGTCTCGGGCATAATCGCCGACGGCGGCCGGGACCAGGTTCAGGATGAACAGCGTGGGCCCTGCCAGGAACACAATCAGCGCCAGAACCACGGCCAGCACCATGTTGATGTTGGCCAGCCACTGGATGCCGCGGCGGATTCCGGAGACGGCCGAGGCGATAAAGCATGCCGTGAGGACGGCGATGATGACCACGAGCACGCCGGTTGCCAAGTCGCCAACCCAGCCGTTGAAGGCCAGGCCGCTGCCGATTTGCAGGGCACCGAGGCCGAGCGAGGCTGCGGTGCCGAAGAGGGTGGCGAAGATGGCCAGGATGTTGATGAACTTTCCGGCCGGTCCCTCCACCGTCTTGCTGCCGAACAAGGAGGTGAAGATGGCAGAGATCAGCTGCTTGCGGCCCAGCCTGTAGGTGCCGTACGCCATGGCGATACCAACGACGGCGTACATGGCCCACGGATGCAGCGTCCAGTGGAACAGCGAGGTGGCCATGGCCGTCTGGATGGCCTCGGGGGTTTGCCCGTCAACGGTTCCGGGCGGCGGGGCGATGTAGTGGTACATCGGCTCTGCCACGCCGTAGAACATCAGGCCGATGCCCATGCCGGCGGCGAACATCATCGAAATCCAGGAGATGGTGCGAAACTCAGGCTTTTCGCCGTCCTTGGACAGCGGGATGTTGCCGAACCGGCCGATTGCCAGCCACAGCACAAAAACCACGAAGAGCGAGGCGAGCAGAATGAACAGCCAACCGGTATTCTCCATTACCCAGTTCAGTACGGTGACCGAGGTGGTGCCGAGATGTTCGGTGGCCAGGAAGCCCCACGCGACGAAAGCGACAGCGAGGACGCCGGCCACAGCGAAGACGGTCCTGTCCAGGCCTCCGCCCGTCTGTTGGCGGCCTGCGACGGCCTGCTCGTTCTCGCTCTCACGAAGCTCGGCCAGGATCCGGGCGTCCTCCTCGGTGTCCTCCCGCCCCGGCGGTGCGTTCAGCGGTCTGCCGGAAGGCTCCTGTGCCAGCACCTGCCGAACCTCGTTGTCGGGCGGACCATCATCAACTGCAAGATCTTTGTTCACTGACATCTAGTTCCTTTGTTGGATGACGAAGGCCCGGCTACGCGTACCCGTCGACCTGCAGGCCGGGCGGGAGATTCGGGACCTCTTCTGATTCCTGGACCATGATGATGCCGTCCACCACGGAGACGCGGTGGACGCGGACCGGGAGTTTGGCCGGCGGCGCGTCCACGACGCCGGTGCGCAGATCGAACTTTGACGCGTGCAGCGGGCACTCGACTTCGCAGCCCTCCACCCATCCGTCGGCCAGTGAGGCGTCCTGGTGCGTGCAGGTGTCGTCGATGGCAAAGAGTTCGCCCTCTTCTGTGTGGAAGACGGCGATGGGAGGCGAGGTATCCAGCCGGATGGCATCGCCGGGGGCCAACTGGCTCAACGGGCAGGCTTGATGCATGGAGCGCCTTCTTTCGCAACGGCATAGCGAGGCAAAGTTCCGTCATGAACAACATCGTTCACGATAGGCAACAGTGTGCCCGGTCACATTCTGTTGTCAAGGCCCTTGGAAAATTCTTTACCAGCTTGACGCCTCCAACCCTTGACACGAGTGGGATCTTTCTTCACGCTGTTTCACATAGCGCATCGAGTTGCGCAACGCGCTGCTTGTTGGAAACGTCCTCGATCCTCCTGCCGTGAAAGGCCTCACCCATGCAGACCCTCGTCATCGTCGGGGCTTCCCTGTCCGGGCTCTCTGCCGCCCGGGCAGCCCGTGCCCAAGGTTTTGCCGGCCGCTTGATCGTCGTGGGAGAGGAAATCCATCCGCCCTACGACCGCCCGCCGCTGTCCAAGGACTTCCTGGCCGGCCGAATCTCGGAGGCGGACTTGGCGCTGGTCCACAGCAACGATGAGCTGGCCGCCGAATGGATTCTGGGTGTGAAGGCGGTGCGTTTCGATCCGGAGTCGATGACGGTGGTCCTCAGTGACGGCCGGGAACTCCCCACCGATGGGTTGGTTGTGGCTACCGGCTCGTCCGCCCGGGTGCTGCCCGAAGTCGACGGCTGCAAGAATGTCTTCACCCTCCGCACGCTGGACGACGCCCGGGCGCTGCGCGGGCACCTGCGGCCGGGTCGGAAAATGGTGGTGATCGGGGCAGGCTTCATTGGCGCCGAAACCGCTTCGACGGCCCGTGCCGCGGGCCTCGACGTCACTGTCGTTGAGCGGTCCGCTGCTCCTTTGTCCAGGGCTCTGGGCGCCGAAATGGGTGCGGCCGTCGCCGGGCTGCACTCGGCCGGTGGGGTGGAGATGCTCTGCGGCAGATCCATCCAGTCCTTCCGGACCGGCGGCGGAAACGTTAGCCACGTGGTGCTCGACGACGGACGGGAGCTTCCCGCGGACATAGTGTTGGTGGGCGTTGGTGGGCAGCCGAACACCGATTGGCTGCTCGGCTCCGGAATCCAGTTGGGCGACGGCGTGCTCTGCGACTCGATGGGCCGCACCAATCTCCCCTCGGTGGTGGCCGTCGGCGACTGCGCCGCTTGGTGGAACCCGCGCACAGGGGCGCACGAACGTGTTGAGCACTGGACCGGAGCTCTTGAACAACCCGCCGTGGCCGTGGCAGCGCTGTTGAACGACGCAGCGGCCGCCGCGCCGGTTAATCCGCCGTATTTCTGGTCCGACCAATACGGTTCGCGCATTCAGTTTGCCGGCCATGTGCACGGACACGATCGGGTTGAGATTGAGCACGGCTGCCTCGAAGACAACAGTTTCCTGGCCGTCTACTACGCCGGAGCCGACCCTGTTGCCGTGCTGGGCGTCAACCAGATCCGCCAGTTCACCAGATGGCGCAAATTCCTCAACCGGGAAGCCGAGCGCTACGTGGAGGTACCTTCGGGCGAGTTCGCCACCGCTTCCTGATCCGCACCACACACTCTCTCCCTGCCAGTTCTGTTCAAAGGAGTTCGCATGACCGCCGAGATGGTTTCGGAAAGCTTGATCGCCACCTTGCCTGGCCGGACTTACGTCGACGACGACGTCTTCCGTGCTGAGCAGGAACACATTTTCGAGCAGATGTGGTTCTGCGCGGTCAGGTCGGCGGATCTGGACAAGCCCGGCGCCTATCGAACCGTGCAGATCGGACGGGAATCGGTGATCGTCACCCGCAACCGCAAGGGTGCGGTTCGGGCGTATTACAACATCTGCCGGCACCGCGGCGTCAAACTCTGCCTGGAGGAAAAAGGAGAGGCGGGACGTTCTTTCCAATGTCCGTACCATGCCTGGACCTACGATTTCGACGGCAAGCTCGTCGCTGCGCCGAACTTGACCAAGATGCCGGACATAGACCGGCAGAAGTACGGGCTGGTGGACGTTCCGGTACGCGAATACCTGGGCTACGTGTGGTTGTGCCTCGCGGACGAACCGCCGTCGTTCGACGAGGATGTGGTCGGAGCAATCGAAGAGCGACTGGGCGACGCCGGCGCGATCGACGGGTACGACATCGCCAACCTCAGCCTGGGTCGGAGGATCACGTACGACGTGAAAGCCAACTGGAAGCTCATCATTGAGAACTTCATGGAGTGCTATCACTGCGCAACCATCCATCCGGAGTTGACGGAGGTGCTGCCGGAGTTCGCCGACGGACTGGCCGCACAGTACTTCGTGGGCCACGGCGCCGAATTCGGCGAGGACGTCAAGGGCTTCACGGTGGACGGTTCCGAAGGCCTGGAACGGATTCCAGGCATCGCCGAGGACCAGGACCGGCGGTATTACGCCGTCACGATTAAACCCACGGTCTTCCTGAACCTGGTCCCGGACCATGTGATCATCCACCGGATGTTCCCGCTGGCCGCAGACCGGACCGTGGTGGAGTGCGACTGGCTCTATATGCCCAGCGTGGTGGAATCGGGGAAGGACCTTACGGCCTCCGTGGAGCTCTTTCACAGGGTGAACCAGCAGGACTTCGATGCCTGCGAACGCTGCCAGCCGGCGATGGGATCAAAGATCTACGCAAACGGCGGCGTGCTGGTGCCCAGCGAGCATCACATCAGCGCGTTCCACGCATGGGTCACGGACCGCTTGGCGGTGCATCCCGCCGCTGCCAGCTAACCGCGGCGGCGACCGCGGCGGTCAATCTTCCCGCGAATGGCCCATCCGGGCGCTGATATCCTGCCCGGCCTGCTTGAGGTCCTCGACCAGACCGTCAATGTGCTCCGGCTTAAACCGGAAGGCCGGGCCGGAAATGCTGACGGACCCGATCACGGTTCCCAGGTGGTCCCATACCGGGACGGCAACGGAATTCAGGCCGATCTCGAACTCTTCCTCGACCACCGCGTAGCCGTTGGCGGAGACCTGGAGCAGTTCCTTTTCCAGTTTCTGCCGGGAGGTGATGGTCTTCGCGGTCTGCGCCGGCAACCGGGTTTGCTTGACGATCTTCATCCGGTCTTCCGAGGTGAGACCCGCCAGCAGGACTTTCCCGCTGGATGTGGCGTGCAGGGGCGTCAGGCTGCCGATCCAGTCGTACGTCGCCAACGTGGACGGACCCCTGGCCTGGTCCACGTTGACGGCATAGTTGGAACGCAGGACTGCCAGGTTCACGGTCTCTTTGTACTGTTCTGCCAGTTGCTCCAGCACGGGGCGGGCCTCGCGGACCAGGCTCAGGTTCCCGGGGATCGAGTTCGCGAGCCGCAGGATCCCGAAGCCCAGCTGGTATTTGCCGCGCTCGCTGTTCTGGTGCACCATGCCGCGCTGGTCCAGCGATGCCAGCAATCGCGAGGCGGTGGACTTGTGCACGCCCATTTCCTCGGCGATGTCGCTGACACCGGCAGCGCCACGGCGGGCCAGGATTTCGAGCACGGTGATCGCGCGGTCCACAGACTGCACGCCGCGGGTAAGGTGCTCCGGCGACGCCTCGTCGTCGAGCTCTTCAGGATCGGCCATAGGACCATAATCTCATTGCTGGCAGGGATGGAGCTTCGCGGCCTCCAGGCCGCACGGGGAGTGCTGTCAGTGCGCGGCGACGGTTTCGGGATGGGCAGCGCGGGCTGGCTGTGCGACGGTGCCGGGGAACTCGTGGGACAGGGCGGCAGCCATTCCGGCAGCGGCCCGGTCAAGGAGGATTTGGCCTTTGGCTGCGGTCGCCTCGGCCGCGGAGGAAAGACAACCGGATGCCGGGGTGAGGTCGGGATTGACGGGCAGGACGTCGTAATTGGGCAGCACGGCCGGCGGCGCGTCGATGACTTTTTCCAGCTGCACCCGTTCCGGGTAGAGCTGAAGCATGAGCGAGGTTTCCAGCACGCCGCCGTGTTCCAAATCCCAGCCGGTGAAGCCGGTCGGATACAGTTCGGCAATGGTCGCGTCGTCCACGAAATCCCAGTAGGAGAGCAGCACGACCTTGACGTCCTTGGTGCCGCTTTGGTGCAGTTCGCGGAGCGCCAGATCCACTCCTTCATACAGGAACTGGTAATTCTCGAAATGGCCGTTAATGAAGGCAATGTTCCGGGCGCCGTGCCGGGCGAATTCAAGGGTGAGCGTCTTGGCGATCGAGATCACGGTTGCCGCGTCCAGGCTGGTGGTGCCGGGCAGGTGGTTGCCGCCGCCGGAGCGCTGCTGGGACTTGTATCCGTAGACGACGGGCGCGGCGACAAGTGCGCCGATGGCAGCAGCAGTGGCTCCGGCCAAGGCCCTCGACAAGAGCACATCGACATTGAGCGGCATGTGCGGTCCGTGCTGCTCAATGGAGCCGACCGGGATCAGCACGACGGCGTTGTCTTCGGCGATGCGTTCCCGATAGGTAAAGGCGTCGAGTTCTTCCATGTACACGCTGGCGGGCATGCTAGCTCCAAACGGTCGTTGTGCGGCTCATCCGCGACGGCTGAATGATGGATGGCGGTGGGTGCTGCTGTGGCGGGACCGGAAGGCCCGC
>NZ_JBNHHB010000258.1:0-6340 GCF_059091905.1 Arthrobacter sp. Dra40 | reverse complement strand
TTTTATCCATCGCTGCACGTCAGAGCAGGTCTCCGGGAGAGGGAAAAAGCCGGAAATCAAACATTTAATTCAGATTTCCGGCTCCCCACTTCGGCTGTCGCGGGCTCAGAACCCGTCGAAAATGGTTATTCCGTTCACCACAGTTCGTACACACTCCGGCAATCTGCCGTTGTCGAGAGACGGCAACATGGGCGTTCCAGCCCTCGCATCGGTGCTCCATGCGGACACCCGGGAGTCCGGAGTCTGGATGGAGAGTTCATCCGCATCCCACACGGCGAACGTTGCCGGGGTTCCTGGTGCCAGTTGGCCCTCAAGGGGATTCGGTTCTCCTGCCGCCCGCCAGCCGGCCCTGGTGTGGGCCAGGAACGCTGCCCGCGCCGAAATCTGCTCGCGCAGGTTGTGGTGCTCCAGGCACGCTTTCACGGTGGCCCACGGGCTTTGTTCGGTGACCGGTGCATCGGAGCCAATGGCGACCGGGACGCCCGCAGTCTGCAGTGTGCCGACTGCGTTCATGGCCAAGGCAGCATCGGCGCCGAGCCGGGCGGCATACATGCCCTCGGCACCTCCCCAATAAGCATCGAAGAGCGGCTGCATGCTGGCGGTCACTCCATGGTGCAGCATGCGCTCCAGCGCACCTTCCGGCACCATCTCCACATGCTCGAGCCGAGGCCGGGCCCCACGGACCACCGCGTGCCCGATGCGCTCGGCGGCCAGATCCAGTGCGTCGAGCACCCGCAGGAGGCCGGCGTCGCCGATCACGTGAAAGCCTGGCTGGACGCCGTGCCGGGCGGCCAGTTCTACATGCAGCGCTGCGTCCTCCGTTTCGAGGTAGAGGGTCCCGTGCTCGCCCGGGCGGTCGGTGTAGCCCGCGCAGATGGCTGCAGAGTGCGATCCCACTGACCCGTCCATGGTCAGGTCCCCGGCCAGCCCCCGCAGGCGCCCCGAGAAGCGTTCAACGGTCTCGGCAACGTGTTGGGCGGAGGTCATCAGCTCTCCCCAGTACGGCAGGATCCTGGGCCCGGGCTCGGCGTCGTTCAATGCCAGCAATCCCAGCAGGTCTTCGGCGGGGCCCAGTTGCGGGGCAGCCATTTCGGCCAGGGCGACGTAGCCGCGGGACGCGGCGTGCTGCAGAGCCATCCGCTGTAGTTCTTCACGCCGGCCGGCAGCAGGCGTCTGGACGGCGTCCCGCGCCTGCTTCAGGGCCGGGCCGCTGACTGTGCCGCTGCCGGACCAACCGGGCAGGTCCGACAGGCCCAGACGGGCAGCCAGAGCGGCCGAAACGGCTGCAGAATGGACATCGACCCGGGCCAGGAAGACATCCGCCCCGCCCGTGGCGCGGTCGAGCTCCACAGCGCTCGGCGCCCGGTTCTCCGGCCAGCGTGTTTCATCCCAGCCGTGCCCCAGGACCGGGCCCGGGTCCTGCCGGGAAGCGGCGGCCACGGCGTCGAGCAGTTCCACCAGCGACGCGCAGCCGCTCAGGTTGAGCGAGGACAGGGCCAGTCCGGTCTGCGTGACGTGGGCGTGCGAATCCACGAACCCGGGCGCCACCAACCGTCCATCCAGATCGACGATTTCCATGGAGCTGTCAGCGATGGACGTGGCTGCATGCTCCGTGCCGATCCACGCCACGGTGCCCCCGTCCACCAGCATCGCAGTGGCGTAAGGGTCAGCGGCGCTGTAAACGCTGCCGTTGCGGTACAGGGTCAGCCCCGTGGCGGCGGGCAGGACGGATGGGCTCATGGAGATCCTTTCAACTGAGGTGGTGCGGCGAAGGGCACTATTCGGCCACTGCCGCGTAGGCGACGACACCGCGTCGGACCAGGCCAATGGCCTGCCGGCTGCGCGCCGCGAGCTGCGCATCAAGGGTGGGTACTTTCGCCAACTGGTCCAGCAGGTCGATCACCTGTTTGGCCCAGCGGACAAAGTCGCCGGCCGCCAGATCGGTGCCTTTCAGTGCGGTTTGCAGGGACCGGCCACCGGCCCACTTGTAGATCGGCCAGGCGAGGCCCAGCTCCGGCTCGCTGCTGAGCGGCAGCCGGTGTTGTTCCTCAAGATCGGTCAACTGTGACCATTCGCGCACGGCGATGGTCACGGCGGCTTCCATCGCCGGCGAAGGCATCTTGGGCCGGATGCCTGCCTCTTCCCGTTTGGCCTGGTACACCAGGCAGGACACAAAGGCGGCCAGTTCCGCGGCGGTCAGGCCGTCGAACGCGTCCTGCTCCAGGCACAGCGCCACCAGCAGGTCGCGGTCGCCGTAGATCCGACGGAGCCGTTCGCCGGCAGGACTAATGGCCACGCCATCGCCGCCGGTCTCCAGATAGCCATAGCTGTCGAGCACCTGGCAGACGCGGTCAAAAGTCTTGGCTATGGTGTTCGTGCGGCCCTGGATCTGCGACACCAACTGGTCGGTTTCCTTGCGAAGCTTCCACCAACGCTCCGCCCAGCGGGCATGGTCTTCACGATCGCTGCAACCGTGGCACGGGTGGGCCTTGAGCTTGCGGCGCAGGTCGTTGATCTGCCGCTCGGCCTTGGGGCCGCCGGGGACAACAAAGTCACGGTGCTCGCTCCCCCGCCGCGGCGGCCGCTTGTCGTGCAGGGCATTGCGCAGCGAGGAGGCCAGGTCGCGGCGTTCCTTGGGGCTGCGGGCATTGAACGTCTTGGGAATCCGGATGCTGGACAGTACCTCCACCGGGCCTTGGAAATCGTCCACAGAGATCCGGCGGATGTGCTTTTCCTGCGTCAGCACAGTGGGGCGGGGCTCGCGCGCGGATTCGTCCCGGTCAAGCACCACGGCATAGCCCAAATTCCGGCCCGCCGAAATGTCGATGATGTCGCCCCGGCGCAGGCGGTCCAGCGACGAGGCGGCCGCGGAACGCAGATGCCGCGACTGGTTGCGGGAGGCACTCTTTTCGACGTCGTTCAGTTCCCGGCGCAGGCGGGCATACTCGCTGAAGTCACCCAGGTGGCAGCTCATGGCCTGTGCGTAACCAGCCAGCGACTCTTCCCGGCTGCGCACCTGCTTCGCCAGGCCCACGACCGAGCGGTCTGCCTGGAACTGCGCGAACGAGCTCTCCAAAATCTCGCGCGCCGGCCCCCTGCCGAACTGCGCAATCAGGTTGATGCTCATGTTGTAGGTAGGACGGAAGCTGGAGTTCAGCGGGTAGGTCCGCCGCGACGCCAGGCCCGCCACAGCTCCCGGATCCGTGCCTGGTTGCCAGAGCACCACGGCATGGCCTTCAACGTCGATGCCGCGCCGGCCGGCACGGCCGGTGAGCTGCGTGTACTCCCCTGCCGTGATATCGACGTGCGCCTCGCCGTTGAACTTATCCAGTTTCTCCAACACGACCGAGCGCGCCGGCATGTTCACACCCAGCGCCAACGTCTCGGTAGCGAAGACTGCGCGGACAAGTCCGTCGGCAAAGAGCTTCTCCACCACTTCCTTGAAGGTCGGAAGCATGCCGGCATGGTGGGCGGAAAACCCCCGGGAGAGGCCTTCGCGCCACGTCCAGAAGCCCAAGACGTCAAGGTCCTCTTCGGCTATGTCCTGCACCGCCTCGTCCACGCGGCGGACGATGGCAGCGCGCTCCTTTTCGGTGGTCAGCAGCAGCCCGGATTCCAAGCACTGCTTCACCGCGGCATCGCAGCCGTTGCGGGAAAAGATGAACGTGATAGCCGGCAGCAGTCCTTCGCTGTCGAGCTTGGCGATGACCTGCGGCCGGCTGGCCCGCCGGATCCGGGTCAGCGCCTGCCGCGGAGGTTCGGGTGCGCGGCGCCCCCGCCGGCCGCCGGAGCGGCCCCAGTTGGCGCTGCGGTTAAGCCGGTGCTCGGCGGAGGCCAGTTTCAGCAGTTCAGGATTCACATCATAGGCCCGGCTGCTGCCCGTTCCCGATTCCTGCACTGATTCGTCAAAAGCGACGTCACCGGCGAAGAGATCGAACAAGTCCGAGCCAACCATGATGTGCTGCCACAGCGGCACGGGGCGGTGCTCGGACACCACCACGTCAGTGTCGCCGCGGACGGTGTCCAGCCAGGCGCCGAATTCTTCGGCGTTGGAGACGGTCGCCGACAGGGAGACCAACCGCACGTCGCTGGGCAGGTGGATGATGACTTCCTCCCACACTGCACCACGGAACCGGTCGGCCAGGTAGTGCACTTCGTCCATCACCACGTAGGCCAGGTCCAGCAGGGTGTCGGAATTGGCATACAGCATGTTCCGCAGCACCTCGGTGGTCATCACCACCACGTCTGCGTGCGGGTTGACAGACGTGTCGCCCGTCAGCAGTCCCACCCGGTCGGCTCCGTAGGTGGCCACCAGCTCGTTGTACTTCTGGTTGCTTAGTGCCTTGATCGGCGTCGTGTAGAACGCTTTGAGGCCGCGCTGCAAGGCCATGTAGACCGCGAACTCACCAACGACGGTCTTGCCGGCGCCAGTGGGAGCAGCCACCAGCACGCCGCGGCCGCGTTCCAAGGCCTCACACGCCTCGCGCTGAAAAGGGTCGAGTTCAAATCCGAGAGTTTGGCTGAACGAGTACAACCGGGTCTTGGAGAAGGCTACCCGTTCGGCGGCCGCCAGGTAGCGTTCGGATGGAGAACTCATATCAAAAGCCTATCCGTTTAAACCCGCCCGCCCGATGGGTGGTCGGGGCGCCGGAGCGGCCGCGGCTTATTTGGCTGGGTCAGGCTTTCCCTCGCCGGGTTCCAGCTGCTCAAGCGGTGTCGCTTGGTCGAGGGTGGCAGCGACGTCCGCTTCACGTAGCCGGCGCCGCTTTTCCCGCCGCTTGTCGTTAACCAGGCTGATGCCGGTGGCCACGAAAAACAGTGCCAACAGCGGTCCCGCCAGGAGGAACATGGACATGGCATCCGGGCCGGGTGCGGCCATCGCGGCTACCAGGCAGACCACGAACACCACGATCCGCCAGCTCTTAATCACCCGGCGGCCGGACAACAGGCCGGCGAAATTCAACCCCACCAGGACCACGGGCAGCAGGAACGCGATCCCGAGCGACAGGAACATGCGCATCACGAACGTGAGGTAGTCGGTGGCCAGGATCTGGTTCACCCCGCCTTTCGGCGTGAACATGGTGAGGACCTTGACGATCTCCGGGAGCACGATCCAGCCGAAGTATATTCCCACCAGAAACAGCGGCACGGCAGCGAGCATGAAACCGAGCGTGTAGCGGCGTTCCTTGGACTTGAGGCCGGGCGTGATGAAAGCCCAAATCTGGTAAATCCACACCGGCGAGCTGACCAGCAGCCCCAGGAAGATGGAGACCTGGATCTTCAAGTCGAAGGGCGATCCGACACTGCCGTAGTTGATTTCGGCACGCCGGCCCTTTTCCGCCGAGATCTCCATCAGGGGCTGCTGGACGGCGACCATCACCGGGTCGTACAGGAACCAGCCGGCGACCGCGCCCAGGAGGACGGCGATCCCGGCAATGATTAGCCGGTTGCGGAGCTCTCTGAGGTGGGCCTTGAGCGGCATCCGCCCCTCGGGGTTGGCCTTCCGGCCTTTCTTACCGGCCACGGCCCTTACTGCTGGTGCGGCGATGGGGATCCGCCGTTCGCATTCGGCTTCTGGCCGCGGTTGTCATTGGTGTTCCGGGGCGGATTAACCACGCGGCCCTCGACCGGTTCCGAGTCCCCGTCGGCTGCGGACGGGTCATCGTCCTTCATCTGCCGCACCTCGGACTTGAAGATGCGCATGGACTGTCCCAGGCTCCGGGCGAGTCCGGGCAGCTTCGGTGCGCCGAAGAGCAGCAGCACAAGGATGACCAGAATAATAATGGTCGCGGGGTTATCGAAGAGTCGTCCCATGCGTGGTTCCTTTCGTCCAGTACATCCTATGCCATGGCGGGGTCAGGAGAGCCGCAGATCGCGGAGCGACTGCCGCTGTCCGCGCGCTGCCCTGCGGGCCAGCCTGCGCTGGCGCCGGTCTTCCCGCCGCCGCTCCTTACCCAGGACGTAATCCTCCTTGAGCACGGCGGTGTCGGCGAAGATGGCCGGCCGGTGGCTGCGGGCTTCTGCCGGCGGCTGTTCCACGCGGAATCCGCCACCCAGCCGGTCCGCAGCCGCCTCGAATTCCTGCAACGTCCGCATGAAGTGGCGGAAGATCCGCCAGGCGAGCAGCGCCATGAACACCAGGGCCAGCGCGCAGAGGGCTACCCAGAGCAGGATCCAAAACCAAAGGGGCATGCTGTCCACTCTAGCTTCCGGCGGCTGCGGCGTCCGAGCGGTAGGCCTCAAGCGCCTGCCGCAGCCAGTGCTGCGTCTGGTCAGCCGCTTCGGCCGGTTCCAGGACGGACACTTCTCCGCCATGCCGGGCCACCAGGCCCGGCAACAC
>NZ_JBNHHB010000257.1:0-6341 GCF_059091905.1 Arthrobacter sp. Dra40 | reverse complement strand
GGGCCGGCCAGAGGCCGGCCCGCTCGTGCTGCCCTTGGTGGCCCTTCCCTAGGTTCTTCAGTTCAGGAGACTGTTCCCAATGGCTTACCTGTTCAACAATCCCGAGGATTTCACGGATGAACTGACGGCCGGCTTTGCCGCCGCCTATCCGCAGTGGGTCCGCCAGGTTCCCGGCGGGGTGGTGCGCAGCAGCCGGCCGGCCGCCGGCCGGGTTGCGGTGGTCATCGGGGGCGGGTCCGGCCACTATCCGGCCTTCGCCGGGCTGGTCGGGCCGGGGCTGGCGCACGGCGCCGCGATGGGAAACATCTTCGCCTCGCCGTCGGCCCAGCAGATCTATTCGGTGGCCAAGGCCGCGCAGAGCGGCGGCGGCGTCCTGTTCAGCTACGGAAACTACGCCGGGGATGTCCTGAACTTTACCCAGGCGCAGGACCGTCTGAACGCGGAGGGGATCCCGGCCCGCACGGTGACGGTTACGGATGACATTTCCAGCGCGCCGCTGGCCGAAACGGCCAAGCGGCGCGGGATCGCCGGAGACCTGACGGTGTTCAAGGCGGCCGGAGCCTGCGCGGACGCCGGTGGAGACCTCGACGAAGTGGTGCGGGTGGCCGCCCGGACCAATGACAGAACCCGCTCCTTCGGGGTGGCCTTCGCCGGCTGCACCCTGCCTGGAGCGTCCGGCCCGCTCTTCACGGTGCCGGCCGGCAAGATGGCCGTCGGCCTCGGGATCCACGGTGAGCCCGGGATCGGCGAACAGGACCTGCCCACCGCTGACGAGGCGGCCGAACTCTTCGTCGCCTCCCTGCTGGCCGACCTCCCGGCGGACATCGCGGCCGCCGGGGACCCGCGCGGCAGCCGGGTCGGCCTCATCCTGAACGGACTCGGGTCCGTCAAATCGGAGGAACTGTTCGTGGTGTACCGGCGGATCCGCCAGCTGCTCGACGATGTCGGCATCGCCGTCGTCGAGCCGGAGGTGGGCGAACTGGTCACCAGCTTCCAGATGGCCGGAGCCTCGCTGACCCTCTTCTGGCTCGACGAGGAGCTGGAGCGGTACTGGCGCGCTCCGGCCAGCACCCCGGGCTTCCGCAAGGGGGCTGTCGCCGAAGCGGAACAAGGCAGTTCCGCCGTTGTCCCGGGCGAGCAGCCGGAGCCGGAGGCGGCGCAGCTCCCGGAAGCCTCGCCGTCGTCGCGCGAGGCGGCGGGACGGGTGCAGGCGATCGTCGAGGCGGTGAAGGCGGTGCTCGATGACAACGTCGAGGAACTGGGCCGGCTCGATTCCATCGCTGGCGACGGCGACCACGGCATCGGCATGCAGCGGGGTTCAACCGCGGCGGTGGCCGCCGGACGCAAGGCGCTCGACGCCGGTGCCGGGGCCGGCTCGCTGCTGCAGCTCGCCGGGGATGCCTGGGCGGACCGGGCTGGCGGCACCTCGGGCGCCCTGTGGGGCATGGCGCTGAACGCCGTCGGGGCACGGGTCGGCAACGACGCGCCCCCGAATGCTTCCGCGGTATCGCTGGGCGTTGCCGACGCCGGTCAACGGATCATGGACTTCGGCAAGGCCAGCCTCGGCGACAAGACCCTGCTGGATGTCCTGCTGCCCTTCAGTGACGCGCTCAGCGAGGACGTCGGCACCGGTGCCCCGCTGAAAGAGGCGTGGGCGAGGGCGACGGCGGTGGCTGAGAGCTGCGCCGAAGCCACCGCCGGGCTGCTGCCCAAGATGGGCCGCGCCCGCCCGCTGGCCGAAAAAAGCCTTGGTACCCCGGACCCGGGAGCCGTGTCCATGGCCCTGATCGTGCGCACCATTGAACGCCGGCTCCGGGACGAGGGGCCGGGATCAGGACCGCAGCAAAAAGAAGGAGATAACCATGCCTAAGAAGCTTCGCATCGTCGTCGGCAGTGACGACGCAGGCCTGGCCTACAAGGAGGCCATTAAGGCGGATCTGGAGGCCAGCGACCGGGTGGACTCCGTGGTCGATGTCGGCGTTGGCGACGAGGAGAACACCGCCTATCCGACCATTGCCATTGCGGCCGCGGAGCAGATCGCCAAGGGCGACGCGGATCGGGCGCTGCTGGTCTGCGGCACCGGGCTCGGCGTGGCCATCGCCGCGAACAAGGTGCCCGGCATCCGCGCGGTCACCGCGCATGACAGCTACTCGGTGGAGCGCTCGGTGCTGAGCAACAACGCCCAGGTGCTCACCTTCGGCCAGCGCGTCGTTGGCCTTGAGCTGGCCCGCCGGCTGGCGCGCGAATGGCTCAGCTATGACTTTGATGAGGCCTCGGCCTCGGCCCAGAAGGTCCAGCTGATGACCGATTACGAGGGACGCGGGCGTGAGTGAACATCGAGCCGGCCCGGAACTTCCGAGACCCAGGTGAGCGGTTCGCAGCCGTCCACGCTGCTCGGGGTGAGCCTAAAGATGTACTTCGGGCACCGGCAGACGCTGACGTGGTGCCAGGAGGTGGCGCGGATGGCCGCGGAACACCCGGCACTTTACAGCGGCACGGTGACGCTGTTCATCCTGCCAAGTTTCCCGGCCCTGGTGCCCGCGCGGGAGGCGTTCGATGCCGGCCCGGTGCTGCTCGGAGCGCAGAACCTCCACGGAGAGGACAGCGGCCCGTTCACTGGGGAGGTGAGCGGGCCGCAACTGCGGGAGGCCGGCTGCCGCTATGTGGAAGTGGGCCACGCCGAGCGGCGCCGGCTCTTCGGCGAGGATGAGGCAGCGGTCCGGGCCAAAACGGCGGCCGCCCTGCGCAATGGCCTTATCCCTGTCATCTGCATCGGCGAGCAGGACCGGGTGCCGGTGGAGGAGGCGGCGGCCGGCTGCATCTGGCAGCTCGCCTCGGCGCTGGACACCGCTGCCTGCGACGTCTTGGGCGGCGCGTCCGACGATGTCGCAGGCGCCGTCTCAGGCGCTGGGTCCGGGGTTGAGCACCGGAGCCCGCCGATCGTCATCGCCTACGAGCCGGTGTGGGCCATCGGTGCCAGCCAGCCCGCCTCCCCGGAGCACATCCGGGGCGTCTGCGCCCGGTTGAAGACCTGGCTCGACGGTCAGGACAGGTTCCCGCACCACCGCGTCATATACGGCGGAAGTGCCGGGCCGGGCCTACTGGCGCAGCTGGGCTACGAAGTGGACGGACTGTTCCTGGGACGGTTCGCCCACGATGTTGCCGCGCTCGCCAGGATAATCGATGAAGCCGCGACCCGGACCCAAGCGCGGAAGGAATGAGGAATGGTCGGGACAGGCAAGTATGGTGGAGCGGGCCGATCAAGGCAGAGACGGCCTGTTAACGAAGGCCATGCAGACGAGGGCCCGTCGAGGATGACGGTTCAGGAGGAGGAAACATGAAGGCCGAGGGCGGCAACGCCACGTCGCGGCTGTCCAGGCAGCTCGAACGCCAGCGGACCATTTCGGAAATGGTGATGGCCGAAGGGGCCGTGCGTATTGACGAGCTGGCCGAACGGTTCGGTACCAGCCAGATGACGGTCCACCGGGACCTGGACGAGCTGGAGGCCCGGGGGCTGCTGCGCAAGTCGCGCGGCGTGGCCACCGCACTATCCTCCAGCCTGGTCGAATCAAGCGACGTGTACCGGGCGGGCCAGCAGCGCGAGGAAAAGACGGAAATCGCCCGGGCCGCCATGGAGTTCGTTGATCCGGGGCAGGCCATTTTCCTCGACGACTCCACCACCGTGCTGGAGATGGCGAAAATGCTCCCATCCCGCGCCCCGCTGACCGTGCTGACCAATGTCCTGACCGTCATCAACGAACTCAAGGGCGCCCGCGGCATCACCCTGGTGGCCCTCGGCGGTACTTACTACAACTGGTGCAGCTCCTTTATGGGAGGCATGGCCACCGAGGCCATCCGAAATCTCCGCGCGGACATGTTCATTATGTCTGCCGCCGCCATCACGGACGACGTCTGCTTCCATCAGAGCCAGGCCACAGTGGACATCAAGAAGGCCATGTTCGACGCCGCAGCCAAGCGGATCCTGCTGGTGGACCACACCAAATTCGAGAAGCGGGCGCTGCATGCGCTGGTGCCGCTGTCCGGCTTCGACGTCGTCATTGTGGATTCGCGGACGAAGCGGGACGATATCACTCGGCTCGAATCCCAGAACATCCACGTGGTGGTGGCCCGCAGCCATTCCAGGCCGGAGCCGGCCGCGAAATAGCGGCAGCACAATCCGCCCTATGGACAAGACTCCCAGGCCAACGCCCTCGGTGATCGACCAAGGCAGCTCGCGGCCGCGTGGAGAGCGTGGCGGGTCTCCACGCAGTTGCCGGGCAACTTTGGTCGCCCACGGGTGTGGTAGACCTGCGCGCTTCGGTGCCTGACCAAGCCGTTCGGTGATCGACCAAGGCCGCTTGCGGCCGCGTGGAGATTTGGCCCGGTGGAGATCCGTTGACAGTACGGTAGTTCTGCAGCCGGAATGGTTCGCCGAACGACCGCCGTCGGTGGGGCATCGTGAAAAACTGATCGATTTTCTGGACGCCGGATTCGGTTGCTAGAACGTCCGACGGCCTGGAATGGCACCGTCACTCGCGGACCACGCAGGCACCAGAGTCCGCTCAGATCGTGACGGTGATCCATTCGCCGTCGATGGCCGCTGCGTAGCGGGGGAGCGGGGCCGGCGCAGGACCGCCGGTGACAGTTCCGTCGGCGAGTGCGAACGTCGAATTGTGGCAGGGACACACAAACTCCGTTTTCATTGCGCTCACGACGCATCCCTGGTGCGTGCACACGGCACTGTAGGCCACCACTGTGGTTTCGTCGGGGCGGTAGATGAGGATCTCCCGCCCGTCGGCCTCCCCGTTGGCGCTGCCGCCGACCGGGACATCGCTGAGTTTTCCCACCCGTACAGGTGTGCCCTCGCTGGCAATGGGGGCGGGCGAAGCGCCTTTGGCGCTGGTGTAGTCCTGAAGCGGAGAACAGGCCGCCAGCGCGCCGACGGTTCCAGCGGCAGTAGTGGCGGTCAGTAGGGCACGGCGCGACGGCAGGGAAGAACTCATGTCCGCCATTCTCCCGGATGTTGCTGGAAGTTTCCCGAAGCCCCGGTCGATCGCACGCGAAAGGTGCAAATGCCACGGTGGTGCACGGGACACAGCGGCTATCGGCCCGACTTGACCTGCAATACGATCAGCGCAGCCGCGCCGATCTTCGCCCGAAAGGCCGGATGGGCGAGGGCGTACGTGTGCAGGTAGCGCTGCATGGCCGGGAGCCTGTTGGCGTCGGTGCACAGCAGCATGGTTCCGCCGGCGTTGAAGAAGGCGCGTGCCCGGGTGCTGTACGCCCAAGGTGACACCTGCGCGGCGTTGCAGAGGTCGTCCGAGACGACGACGCCGGTGAAACCAAGGTCGGAGCGCAGCATGGTGCCCATGATGGTGGGCGAGAAGGGTCCGATGCGCCCGGCGTCGATCCGTGAATAGTAGGCGTTGGAGACCATCACCCAGCGAACTCCGGCGTTGATGGCGCTCTTGAACGGTTGCAGATAGGCATCGTGCCGCGTGGTAACAGTGTCCGTGACGCCGCTGGAAATATCGGTATTCAGGTGTACACGGCCCAATCCGGGGAAGTGTTTGACCACGGGCGCGACCGCAGCACTCTTCATGCCCGCCGAAAACGCCAGCACGTCGGTCGCGACCGGGCCCGGACTATGGCCGTACTCGCGGTCCCAGTAGCCAATCGGCAGATTGTTGGCTCCAATCGAGGCCGGCACCGTGTCTGCAACCGGGGCCAGATTCACATTCACTCCGGCCGATCGCAGTTGGCCGCCCCAACGCCGGGAGCTGACCTGCACCGAACGAGGGGTCCAGCCGCCTTGGTGCAGCGCCGTGGGAATTCTGTCGAAGCCCGGACCGCTGAGGACCTGGACGTATCCGCCCTCTTGGTCGGTGGCGATGTCCAGCGGGATTCCTCCAGTGGAAGCGGACGAAACGGTCGCACGCAGCGCATTCGTGACCGCACGCGTCGCGGCCACGCCCGTGGAACTGCGTCCGGAGAGGAAAACATTGCCCAGGTGATAGCGCTTTATCAGGGCAAGTTCGCCGGCGCTGGCTCCGGCAGCAGGTATTCCGCCCATCACCACCTGGCCAATCCGCTGATCCAGCGTCAGCCTTGCCAGTTGCTGGGCCGGAGTCGGGGCAGCGGCAGCTGTTTGGAGCGCAACGGCCATACTGGTGCCGGCCGGCACCAGTATGGCTCCGGCTGGTCCCGCCGCCGCCAGGGCCAGCGCGCCGGCAAGAGCAGCCGGCAGGAGCCGGGAGAACGGGGAGAAACGGATCCGCAGGAACATGCCCAGCCTCCTGAGCCTCGATCAGCTGGGGCCCGTGAACTATTTTACGCCGTGC
>NZ_JBNHHB010000256.1:0-6351 GCF_059091905.1 Arthrobacter sp. Dra40 | reverse complement strand
GCACTAAGCCAGGTGCACTAAGCCGTGTGCGCGTTCTAGTTGGTCCGGCGCTTTTCTTGCGAAGCCGGTGCGGTGGCACGGCGCGGGCCACGGCGGGCGGGGCGTTCGGACGCCGGCGTTTCCGAACGGAAGACCGGACGGGTGCCCCCGGCGGTGCGGGTGCCCGAAGCCGAGGTGCGGGGGCCGGCGGCCGTGCGCGGAGCGCTGCCCGACCGAACGGGGCCTCCGGAACGTGCCGAACCCGAACCGCTGCGGCCACCCGCTGCGGTTCCGGACTGGCTGCGGCGTCCGGTGGAATCCGAAGTGCCGGCGGTGCTGCGGTGGCTGCCGTGGCTGCGGGCGGCGACGTCCCTGGTCTGGCCACCACGGCTCTCGCCGCGGGCAGACTGGCGCTGGCTGCCCTCTGACCTGCCGGCAGCAGCGGGCTGCTGGCGGGCTTCGCCGGTGCGGGTCCGTCCGCTGCGGCTGCCGGAGCGCATGGCCCGCTTGCGCTGGGCATTGGCTCCGGTAGAGGTGCCGCCGCCACGCTGAGGCAGGGTTGCTGCCTGCTGTTGGGCCCGCAGCTGCGGATCCACCGGTGCAGCGACCTCGCCCACCAGGTTCGCCAGCAGCTCCGAGGAAGCGGTGACGTTCTCGAAGGCGACGTCCACGCCGGCGGCCTTCATCAGCTTGCTGACTTCGATTCGCTGCTCCGGCAGAGCGAGGGTCACGACGGTGCCGTCGGAACCGGCGCGGGCGGTGCGGCCGGAACGGTGCAAATACGCCTTGTGCTCCGTGGGCGGATCAACGTGGATGACCAGTTCTACATCGTCCACGTGCACGCCGCGGGCCGCCACGTCGGTGGCGACCAGTACGCGCACCCCACCCGAGGAGAACTCGGCCAGGTTGCGGTCCCGGGCGTTCTGCGACAGGTTGCCGTGCAGGTCGACCGCCGGGATACCGGCAGCGGTGAGGGCCTTGGCCAGCTTGCGGGCGTGGTGCTTGGTGCGGGTGAACAGCACGCGGCGTCCGGATCCGGCGGCCAGACGGTTAAGCACCTGCTTCTTTTCCGAAGCATCGCGCGTCATCAGCACGTGGTGTTCCATCGTGGTAACCGCTGCCTGCGGGTCGTCCACGGAGTGCGTCAACGGGCTGGAGAGGTACCGCTGCACCAGCTTGTCCACACCGTTGTCTAAGGTGGCGGAGAACAGCATGCGCTGGCCACCACTGGGGGTGGTATCCAGCAGCTTCTTCACCACGGGCAGGAACCCCAGGTCGGCCATGTGGTCGGCTTCGTCCAGCACGGTGATTTCCACGGATTCGAGCGTGATGACCTTCTGCTTCATCAGGTCTTCAAGCCGGCCCGGGCAGGCAATCACAATATCGACGCCGGCACGCAGCGCCTTTTCCTGGCGCTGCTGCGAAACGCCGCCGTAAATGACGGTGGTGTTCAGTCCCAGTTCGGCGGCCAGCGGCTCGATGGTGTTGTTGAGCTGAGTGGCCAACTCGCGGGTCGGCGCCAGCACCAGGCCCAGCGGGCGGCCCGGCTTGCGGAAATGGGCCGCTTCACGCTCGGCCAACCGGGCCACCAGCGGCAGCGCGAAGGCCAAGGTCTTGCCCGAACCGGTGCGGCCGCGGCCAAGCACGTCGCGGCCGGCGAGCGTATCGGGCAGTGTTTCGGTCTGGATGGGGAACGGGGCTTCAATGCCGTCAGCGGCAAGCTTCGAGGCAAGGGGCTTGGGCACGCCAAGGGCAGCAAAAGTAGTCATAAGAAAGTGCAAATGTCTTCCGGTCAGTGTCCCCGCGGCAGGTTAGCCCAGGGTCGCCGAAGAAAAATCAGACAGTGCCATCCGCCCCGGATCAGTCCGGTCACGTCATCAGACGGAAATGCGGCGGTGCAAATGAAAGCGTTCATCGACGCAGGGAAACGCGTCAAACTGCGCATCCGAGTATCACCAGTCTAGCAGCCCGGCCGGGCTTCCCCCGCACGGGCGATAGTCTGGTGGGGATGACCACTGACTCCCCCACCCCTGAATCTGCCGCGTACGACGACGGGGCGCGCCTGACGCAACCGGCCCACCTTGCCCAGCCCGTCAGCTTTGTGCGGCGCGGTTCCCGCCTGCAGGGCCGCCGCCAGCAGGCATGGGATGAGTACGCCCCGAAGTACGCCGTCGATCTTCCCCGCAGTGGTGGCGACACCACGGTGGACCCGGATTACGTCTTCGAGGCGGAGGCCGCCTTCGGGCGGAAGGCTCCCCTCATCGTGGAGATCGGCTCCGGCCTGGGCGAGGCCGTGTGCCACGCCGCCGAGCAGCATCCGGAGTGGAACTTCCTGGCGCTGGAGGTATACCGGCCGGGATTGGCGCAAACCCTGTTGCGGATCGGCCAGCGCGGCCTGTCGAACGTGCGGGTCGCGCAAGTGAACGCCCCGGATGCCTTGGCCACCATGTTGCCGGAGTCCTCCCTCACCGAACTCTGGGTGTTCTTCCCCGACCCGTGGCACAAGACCCGCCACCACAAGCGCCGGCTGGTCCAGGAGAGCTTCGTGGACCTGGCAGCCCGCGTACTGCAACCGGGCGGGATCTGGCGGCTGGCCACGGACTGGTCCGACTACGCCATCCAAATGCGCCGGGTCGCTGACGCCTCGCCGGACTTCCGCAATCTGCATGCCGGTGAGCGGACCGGGGCTGACAGCCCGTTGACGCAGGTGTGGGAGAGCGGCGTCGAAGGGGTTGTCGGCGGAGCGCCGGTCCGCGAGGGCAAGGTCCCGGTCAGCACCGGCAACGCCAGCACCGGTGAAGGCATGGACACTCTTGGCGGCTGGGCTCCCCGCTTCGAGGGCCGGACCATGACCAGCTTCGAGCAGAAAGCCCACGACGCCGGACGGATAATCTTCGACCTCGCCTACCGCCGGAAATGATCCATCCAGGCCTTCCGACCCGGCCGGGGACCTAGTCAGCGGGCCTGCCAGTGGCGACAGCCGCCAGCGTCGCATCCGAGTTGTCGCGCAGCTCCACTTGCGCGATCTGGTCGGTGTCCATGGCGCAGGCTGCAGTGAGCGAGGCCCGGCCCGCCGGCGTCGCCTGCCAGGAGGCCACCTGATAGGTGTAGCCGGATGTTCCGGTTACCCACAGCGTCAGCACGCCGTCCGGCGGCAACTGTTCCCCCGCAACCTGCATCTCGGTGCCCCAGGCCTTGTGCACCAGCGCCACTTCCACTTGCAGGCCGCCGCTGGCTGTCATCACATAGGTGTCCGACGGTGGTTGCTGCTGCTGGCTCAGCAAGGGGCCGGCGGCCGCCCCGGCAACCAGGCACACAGCCGCCACGGCTGCCACCAACCCGGTCCACCGCCGTCGTTCCTTCCGCCGGCGGCGCGCCAGTTCGTCCACCAGTTCCCGGGTACGCTCCTCGAGCTCATGCTGCGGCGGCACCGCCAGCTCCAGCGCTGCATCGCGTGGCAGCAGGTCCAACAAATCCGGCAGCGACTCGAGGCCGGCGGCCTCCCGGCGGCACTCGGGGCAGGAGGCCAGGTGTTCTTCGAAGACCGGCCGCTGGCGGCGGTCCAGCCCGCCCAAAATGTACAAGCCGAGCAGTTCGTGCTCTTCCTCGTCAATGTTCATGGCTGCTGCACCCCCATCTCGTCCAGAACGGCACGCAGTGCCTTGGCCGCGTAAAACGCCCGCGACTTGACCGTGCCCAGCGGAATGCCCAGCTTCTGGGCCGTTTCCGATGCGGTAAGCCGCTGGTAGTGCAGGGCGAGGATGATGTTGCGGTGGTCGGTGCTGATGCGTGCCAGCGCTTCCTGCATCACCACCCGCAGCAGCAGGCGCTCAAGCTGATCTTCGTCGATGGCGGGTTCATCCTCGCCCAGATCAGTCTCGTTCGGCCGGCGCATGCGGCGCCGGTAGCCATCGATGATGACGTGCCGGGCGGTCTGGTACAGGTAACCGCGCATGTTGTCGGTGTCCGGGCCTCGCTTCCACACCCGCAGGATCGTCTCCTGCACCACGTCCTCCACCTGATCGTCATTGGAGGTCGCGGCACGCACAAACCGCCGCAGCGCCATGGCGTGCTCGCGGTAGAGACGGGCCACGGCTTCCTCGTCCAACGGCACGGCCGCCTCCTCCCTGCCGCCCGGCACGGCGCCGCCTTGAGCAGCGGGCCGCAGCGCACTTCCGCAGCTTCTATGGAGTAGAACGACGGCGGCGGCGTTCCGGTTCAGCGGCACCGAAAGTTTCCTCGCCCACCGTTGAACCATTGTGGGCGCGGGCGGCGTCTTTGCCAATAGCGGGCCGCGCCGCATCGCAATCCGGGTAAGGCGCCACTTCGGGCAGTGCGCTCAGGGCGTTGCCCTCCGGAGAGCACATCCCGGGCAGTTCATTCCGGGCAGCGTACTCCTGCCAGCATTCAAGAGACGGCAAAGGAACCCTTATGAAAATCACCCAGACAGCCGCAGCGTCCCTGCTGGCCGGTGCCATGCTGGTGCTGACCGGTTGCGGAGGAGGTTCGGGAACCCAAGCGCCTGCCGGCCCGGCCGCACCCTATGGCAGCGCGACGTCGGCGGCCAGCTCACCCGGCATGACCGCCGGGCCAGCGTCGCCGCAGGCCGAGGGAGGTGCGAGCGGCGGCACCGAAGCATCCGGAACCGTCACCACGTTGGCCACGGCGGATTCAAACCTGGGCAAGATTGTGGTGGACGGCAAAGGCATGACGGTTTACTACTTCACCAAGGACGTCCCGAATTCGGGCAAGAGCGCCTGCACCGGCGACTGCTTGGCCGCATGGCCGCCTGTGCTGGCCAAAGGAGAGCCGAAACTTGACGGCGTGACCGCCAAAGCGGGGCTTATCAACACGCCTGACGGACAGCAGCAGGTGACGCTCAACGGCATGCCCATCTACTACTGGGTCAAGGACAAGGCTCCGGGCGACACCACAGGACAGGGCGTGAACGGCGTCTGGTTTGTGGCAGCACCTGACGGAAAAATGATCAAGTAACCAACGCCGCCATCCTGCCCGCAGCTGCCTTCTTGGGGCACGGCAGCTGCGGGCTTACCGCGGCGGCGCGCGGCCGGATCAGCGCTGCGGGCGCCAGACCACCAACGCCTGGCTGCGCGGACGAGGCCGCTGGCCCCGGGCCAGCGTCACCACATCGCCGGCCAAACCGGCCGCGAACACGCGTGCGGAATCGAGGCCGGTGCGCTGCCTGGCCACCAGTTCCTCCGACAGGTCCCTGACCTGGGCCTTGAGGGCAGCAACCTCGTTCTCCAGCTGGAGGATGCGCTTGATCCCCTCCAGCGAGACGCCTTCCTGCGAGAGCCGCTGGACCTCACGCAGGGTATTCACGTCCTTTTGCGAATAGCGGCGCTGCCGGCCCCGCTGCCGCGAGGGCGAGACCAGGCCGAGGCGGTCATACTGGCGCAGGGTCTGAGGGTGCATGTCCGCCAGTTCGGCCGCCACCGAAATCACGAAGATCGGCGCATTCATGTCGATACTCAAGGTGCTCTCCCTTCTGCGCTGCGCGCGTTTCCCGTCCGTGCCTTCCACGCTGCTGTGCAAGGGTTCCCGTTACAACCGGGCCTTGGCCGCAAGGTTGCCGCGGGGGTCGGATCCGGCTGTCGCCGCAGCGAAAGCGGCGACGGCTTCTTCCGCCTCCTTGCCAAGGTTCTGCGGGACCACCACGTCGATGGTCACCAACAGGTCACCGGTGTTTTTCGACGTCTTCACGCCGCGCCCCTTGACGCGCAGCGTGCGCCCCGACGGCGTTCCTGCAGGGACCTTGACCTTGACGAATTCACCGGTCAGCGTGGGCACGTCGATCTGCGCTCCCAAGGCAGCCTCCGGAAACGTTACCGGGACGTGAATGCGGATATTGTCGCCGTCGCGCTGGAAGAAGGGGTGGGGCTTGACGTTGACGGTGACCATCAGATCGCCCGCGCCGGCGGGGCCCGGCTGGCCCTTGCCGCGGACGCGGACTTTCTGGCCGTCCTTGATACCGGCAGGGACCCGCACGTCGATCACTTCGCCGCTGGGTTCGCGCAAGCCGATGGTGGTTCCGTTGATGGAACCGGCAAAGGAGATGCTGGTGCTCGCAGTGCGGTCGCCGCCCCTGCGCGGCGGCTGCTGCTGCTGGAACCCGCCGAACCCGCCGAACAGATCGGCGAACTCCGGTGGCACATTGCCCGCCGAGCTGGTTCGCGTGCGGGCACCCTGGCCGAACAGATTGCCGAAGATGTCCTCGAAGCCGCCGGCACCCGGCCCGCCGGCGCCACCGGGACCGCCGGCGCTGAAGCGCGCACCGCTGCCCATGGCGCGGATCGCGTCGTACTGCTCGCGCTCCCCCGGGTCCGAAAGGACTGAGTAGGCCTCGGAGAT